>CACZWD010000001.1 GCA_902784805.1 uncultured Ruminococcus sp.
AAAGGAAGCGGTTGCATATACGGAAATGATAGACAGCCCGAATATAGGTGTGCTTCTTGATACATACCATATGAATATTGAGGAGAATAATATAGGTGACGCTATAAGATATGTCGGAAAGGACAGACTTACAAGCTTCCACACGGGCGAAAACAACCGTACCGCTCCGGGCAGGGGACACCTTGACTGGGACGAGATTTTCGGAGCGCTTGCGGAGATAGGCTATGAGGGCAGAATCGTTTCAGAGCCGTTTGTTATGCAGGGCGGCGAAGTAGGAAGGGATATTCACGTTTTCCGTGACCTTATAGACAATCCTTCCGAAAAACGTATTGACGAGGAAGCGGCATATCTTCTTAATTTTGAAAAAGAAATGGTAAAAAAACATAGCAGGTAAAGTTTTTCATTGCTTGACATTTTCGGATAAATGATATATAATTTATTACAGTTTTTTAGTGTGGGAGATGTTTATATTAATGGAAACTTATAAATTTACCGAGGAAGTTGCTGTTGCGGGAAGCTATGACGTTATTGTCGCGGGCGGCGGCGTTGCCGGAGTCGCGGCGGCGGTTTCCGCGAGCAGAATGGGCAAAAAGGCTTTGCTTATAGAAAAAACAATAACGCTCGGAGGGCTTGCTACAATAGGGCTTATAAACTTTTTTGTTCCCATGTGCAACGGCAGAGGAACAAAAATCATAAAGGGTATGGCGCAGGAGTTTTTTGACCTTTCAATAAAGTACGGTTTTGATACCGTACCTTCCGACTGGAAAGACGGTAACCCTCCCGCTGACACAAAACAGCGTTATGTTACAAAGTTTTCTATACCGATATTTATTGTTGCTCTTACCGAGCTTTTGAAAAATGAGGGCGTTGATATTTTGTTTGATACGGTCGTTTCTAAGCCTGTCATGGAAGGCGGCGTATGCAGAGGCGTAATTGTGGAAAACAAAACGGGCAGAGAAATGTACCTTTGCAAAATGATTGTTGATACAACGGGAGATGCCGATGTGCTTTACCGCGCGGGTGTACCGACGATTCAGGGGACGAATTTTCAAACTTTTCTCGCAAAAGGAGTAACACTTGAAACGTGCGAGGAAGTTGTAAAAACGGGAGATATTGCAAAGCTTACCTGCGGTTATGATGGTGGTTTTGCCAATCTTTACGGTAAGAATCATCCCGAAGGACACAGGTTTTGGAAGGGTACCGATGCGCATGACGTAACAGATTATGTTGTGGAGTCACATATTAATTTGCTTAACAATATAAGAAATGACGACAGGAAAACAAGAGATATTATTCAGCTTCCCACAATGCCGCAGTTCCGCACAACAAGGTGCATTGAGGGGGATTATGTTTTTACGCAGGAAGATGTTTATAAGCATTTTGACGATTCCGTTGGAGCAATATGCGATTTTGAAAGAAAGAATTATCTTTATGAGGTACCTTTCGGTACACTTGTAAGGAAAGGTTTTCCGAACATAATAACCGCGGGAAGATGTGCTTCCGGAAAAGGCTACGGCTGGGACCTTTTAAGAGTTATTCCGCCTGCAATAATAACAGGTCAGGCGGCGGGAATTGCCGCAAGTATGGCAATTGACAGCGGAAAGGCAATATATGACATTGATATTAAGAGCCTTCAAAAAACGCTTGAAGAACAAGACGTAATTATACATTTTGACGATTCGCTTGTGATTCCGGGAGAAGCCGAAAAGGTTGATGTGGGACACATATAAAAAAGAGCCTCGGTACGATGCAAATCTGCCGAGGCTTACTTAATAAATGTTTTTCGGTTAATAATCAAGAATAATAGCAAGGGTGAAGCTACCGAAGAAAAGAAGCATTATACTTGACAAACAAGACGAAATTTTGTATAATTATTATGTGGTTTTATAGCAGTTGTATGATTTTATTTATCGGAAAGAGGAATTTACAGGAGAAAGAACATGAGAAAAAGTACGCTGATATCTTTTGTTATTTTACTTGTTTTTACAGCGCGGCTTGTTTCATATGCGGCAGATATTCCAAAATCGCTTTGGGCGGATATTGACGCTTTCGGGGCTTATTACGCGGCGGGAAATGATGAGGGTATTTATTCTGAAGGCTGTAAAATAATTTCCGTTATGGAAGCGCAGCCGGAGTCGCAGACACGCACAGAGATGCTTGCGGGCAAATATTATCAGGTCGCGCAGGCGGCGGAGGCGCTTGAGCTTTATGATGAAGCTGTGCGTTGTTACCTAAAATATATACCTTACGGCGAAATTATGGGCGAAACGGACGGGGTGATTTTTGCAAGGAAAAAAGCGAAGCTTCTTGCAGGGCGGCTTAAAGTATTTTTTAAAGATTACTCGTTCTCACGTCCTGTTATATATTACGGCGCAAAATTTGAGCCGGAGGAAGGCGTGCTTTTCGGTTCGGTATATGATAAAGACAGCCGCGTGAACGGTTATGACAAGGAAAAAATCAAAGAGTTTTACAGAAAAGTAAATTCGGCAAATCTTGTGTACCTTGAATTTGGTGATGATATTGAAGCTTATGGCAGATACGATAGGTTTTTCGGAGAAATAAAAAATTCGGGCGCGACGGTAATGTTTGCGTGGAATACGGCTTTGTTTTTGCCGGACATTGAGGAATATTCGGGGTATATAAAAAACACAATAGATTATCTCGGAAATACAGGAGTTAATATTATTTTGAGGTTCAGCAATGAAATGAATGTTGCTCCAAACGGTGATAATCCGTCCGAATATATAAGGGCGTTTCGGTATGTTGCGGACGTGGCGCATACAAAGAGCAATATTGCCGTTTGCTGGGCGCCTAACGATATAAGCGCGCTTGACAGGGGTTTTAAGGAATATTATCCCGGCGATGAATATGTAGATTGGATTGGCGTAAGCTTATATATGAACAGGTTTTTTAAAGGCGTGCCGAACCCTGATGCCAAGCAGCAGGATATTGACGATACGTATTTTCTTTGCGGAGATTATGCCGACCCGACTTTAAGGGTTTCGGATATTGTGGAGTTTATGCGGGCGGAGGATATAAAAAAGCCTCTCGCGATAACCGAATGCGGAACTCCGCAGAAAACAAATTTTACGGAAGACTGCCTTAAATGGGGTACTGCTCATATAGGAAAGCTTTACGGGGAGCTTGTAAGAAATTATCCGCAAATTAAACTGATTTGCTATTTTAACATTGAGCGCAAGGACGAATCCCAAAGATACCAGCTTTATGACTGTCCGCAGCTTACGGAAGAATATATTAGAGCTGTAAGCGATGATATTTTTCTTGACAGTGCGGAAAGACAAATCGGTTTTTGTTATAATCCTGTAATTTCTGATAGTATAAGCAGCGAAACTTTAGAGGTTTCGGCTTCGGCATATTATCCTCATACGGATTATGGTATGGTGACCTATTTTATTGACGGAATTTACGCCGGCGGCAGCGCTGTGGCTCCTTATAACTGCGTTCTTGATTTGAGCGGTCTTTCGGAAGGCAGTCATATTTTAAAGGTCAATTACGCGCAGGACGGAAAAGAGCTTCTTGTAAAGGAGTACGGTTTTAACTGTATTAAGCCGATAAATGTCATTTTAAACGGAGAAAAGCTTGTGTTCACCGATGTGGCGCCGTTTATAGTTGACGGACGCACATTAGTACCGCTTCGGGCAATTTTTGAAGCGCTTGGCGCTGAAATAGAGTGGAATGATGAAGCAAAAACAGTCACATCAAAGGGCAGGGGAGCAACGGTAAGCTTTACGATAGGAAGTCCGGAGCTTATAAGAAACGGCGAAGTAATTGTTCTCGACGTGCCTTCGCAGATATATGAAAGCCGTACGGTTGTGCCTGTAAGAGCTATTGCGGAGAGCTTCGGCGCAAAGGTATCATGGATAGCCGAGTCACGGACAGTTGATATTATCAGCGAATAAACGAAATTTTAAATAAGGGAATTTTTTATGAAAAAGAAAAATATTTTACCTCAGCTTTTGCTGACATTTATCAAAATAGGGCTTTTCACCTTCGGCGGCGGATACGCTATGATTTCCGTTATTGAGAATATCTGCGTTGAAAAAAAGAAGTGGATTACCCATGAAGATATGGTGAATGTAACGGTTATTGCAGAGTCAACTCCGGGACCTATTGCCATAAACTGCGCGACCTTTGTGGGTTATAAACAGGCAGGTGTACCCGGCTCAATTGCCGCGACCTTTGGTATAGTGCTTCCTTCGTTTATTGTTATAACGCTGATATCAATGTTTTTTGATAATTTTCTTGAAATAAGAATAGTAGCCGATGCTTTTAAGGGCATCAAGGTCGGCGTCGCGGTGCTTATTATTGATGTTGCCTTTAAGATGATAAAGAAAATGAAAAAAGATACCCTTTCGCTTATATTAATGGCAGGCTCTCTTTGCATTATGCTTGCTGTGAATATTTTTTCCGTTAAGTTTTCATCAATAAGCCTTTTGATTATTGCGGCAGTGATAAGTCTTATAGTTTTTGCCGTAAGGGAAGGAAGGGCAAAATTATGATATATCTTGAGCTTTTTTACGCTTTTTTAAAGGTCGGTTGCTTCGCGTTCGGGGGCGCGTATGCCGCCATACCGCTTATACGTGATACGGTGCTTGCGTATGGCTGGCTGAACGACGAAACTCTCTCTTATCTTATTGCCGTAAGCGAAAGCACGCCGGGTCCTATAATGGTTAATCTCGCAACCTATGTGGGTAATACGCAGGGTGGAGTCTTTGGCGCGGCGCTTGCAACGCTTGGCGTAATTTTACCGGCATTTTTAATTATAATAATCATAATGTCACTTATAAAAAACGTTATGGATAACAGGTGTTTTAAAGCAGTGCTTGACGGGCTTAACGCCTGTGTTATCGGAATAATTGCCGCAACAGGGCTTTATATGCTTCTTAAAAGTTGCTTTTCTTTGAAAGAAGGTTTTTCTTATGACAAAAAAGCCGTTATTACAGCTGTGATTTTAATTGCGGCAGGGGAAATATACAGAAAAATTAAAAAGAAAAAAATATCCCCGATAACAACAATTGTTCTGTCCGCTGTTATCGGGGCTGTGGTTTACGGTTTTTAATCTATGCCGGTTACTTCGTAGCCGGCTTTTTCTACCGTTTCTTTCAAAACCTCATCCGAAACGTCTTTGGTAAGAGTAACAGTGGCTTTGCCGCCGTCATCAAGGCTGACCTCGGCAGTAACGCCGGTTATGGCGTTTAATGCTTCCGATACTCTTCCTGTGCAGTGGCTGCACATCATTCCTTTAATTTTAATGATTTTTGTCATTTTCCTTTCACTCTCCTTAATTTTTTTAGCGATATTATCTTTTTTCCCGAAATATCTGAGCCTGAGCGCGTTTGAAACAACAAACAGACTTGACATACTCATGGCGAGCGAGCCTATCATGGGGTTAAGCTTTATACCGAAACGGGGGAAGAGCAGACCTGCGGCAATAGGTATACCGAGGACATTATAGAAAAACGCCCAGAACAGGTTTTGCTTTATATTACGCATTACGGCGCGGCTTAACTCGTAGGCTTTCACACAATCAATGAAATCACCGTGCATAAGTATAACATCTGCGGAGTCAATCGCGGCGTCTGTGGAGCCTCCTATGGCAATACCTATATCCGCTCTCGCAAGCGCCGGCGCATCGTTTATGCCATCGCCTATCATTGCCGTAACCTTGCCGTTTGTCATAAGTGAGCGGACAGCCGATTCTTTTTCGTCCGGCTTAACCTCCGCAACGATATTTTCAATGCCGGCTTTTGAGGCAATTGCTTTTGCGGTCTGTTTATTATCGCCTGTAAGCATTGTAATTTCAATTCCGTCTTTTTTTAGCTTAAAAACGGTATCCTTTACGTTTTCTCTTAAAATGTCGCTTACCGCAATCAAACCTATATAATTGCCGTCATAAGCGAAATATAAAACGGTTTTACCTTCTTTAAACAGGTTTGTATCCTCATTAAAAGTAATATTTCTGCTTTTCATAAGCTCGGCGTTGCCCGCGAGAATTTCTTTTTCATTGATTTTTCCGCTTATGCCGCCTCCCGGTATCTGTAAAAAGTCATTGACTTCACTAAGCGGAATATTTGCCGCTTTTTCGGTTATCGCGGCGGAAAGAGGATGCTCCGATTTATTTTCAAGTGAAGCGGCGAGTGTTAAAAGCTCATTTTCCGAAATGCCGTCCGAGGGAATAATATCGGTGACAGTCGGTTTGCCGTAGGTAAGAGTGCCTGTTTTGTCCGTAACGAGTGCCTTAATATCGGACAGTGTTTCAAGCGCCCGCGCGTTTTTAAAAAGTATTCCCATTTGCGCTCCTCTGCCGGTTCCTGCCATAATTGCGGTGGGAGTTGCAAGTCCAAGAGCGCAGGGACAGGAAATAACAAGAACGGAAATCGCGAAATTAAGAGCTTCACCAAAATTTTTGCCGAGCAGTATCCATATAATAAAGGTTAGGACCGAAACGGCAATAACACAGGGAACAAACACACCGCATACTTTGTCGGCAATACGGGCGACAGGGGCTTTATCTGCCGCCGCGCCGCGTACAAGCTCAATAATTTTTGCAAAAAGCGTATCTTTTCCTACCGCTTCGGCACGGAAAGAAATATATCCGCTTTTAAGTATTGTCGCTCCCGTGACTTTTGAGCCTTTTTCTTTTGTAACGGGTATGCTTTCGCCTGTTATTGCGCTTTCATCGACAAGGCCGCTGCCGCCCGTAATAATGCCGTCGCAGGGAAAGCTTTCGCCTGTTTTGACAATTACTTCATCGCCTGCGGCAAGCTCGCTTGCTTTTACGGTAATTTCTTTGCCGTCACGAATTATGCGGGCTTCCTGAGGCGCAAGCTTCATAAGCGCGGAAACAGCGTCGGAGGTGTGTTTTTTTGCTCGCGCTTCAAGATATTTTCCGACGGTTATTAAAGTTAAAATCATGGCGGCTGACTCAAAATATAAATTCATAGCGTATTTTTCAGCGTTTATAAAATCGCCTCTGCCGGAAAAAATACAGATACGGTAAAGCGAATATATGCCGTAAATCAGCGCTGCCGCCGAGCCTGTCGCCACAAGAGTATCCATATTCGGCGCTCCGTGCGTTACAGCTTTGAAGCCGCTTTTATAAAACTTAAAGTTGATAAAAATTATCGGTACGGCAAACAAAAGCTGAGTGAGGGCATAGACGGAAAGAAACTCGTTTTTCATAAAAAAGGCGGTAAAAGGCGCGCCTATCATATGACCCATAGATACATACATAAGCGGAACAAGAAAGATTATTGAAAAAATAAGCCTTTTTTTCATAGCTTCCGCTTCGTCATCTTTATGGTAATTTTTACTGCTTTCACCGTGAAGCTTTGCGCCGTAGCCGCCGCTTTTGACGGCATTTATTATATCCGAAGCGCTGACGCTCGCGTCATGCTCCGCGACCATACTGTTTTCAAGCAAATTGACCTTTACATCACACACTCCGCTTAAGCTTTTTACGCTTTTCTCGACATGAGCGCTGCAAGCGGCACAGCTCATGCCCGTGATATCGAATTGTTCTTTAACAGTGCTCATATAATCTCCTTTCCTTAAAGCGGCGGTTATTTATTTAATCTTAATATAGCGTGAAGCGTGTTGCCGTCCTCCGATTTTATTGTAACGATATAATCGTTTTCCGTTTCTTTTACAAGGCATTTTAACCTTTCGGCGTTTTTAACTTCTTTTTTATAAAGAATTTCAAAATTATCCGCCTGCGGCATTTCTTTTCCTATTGCCATAAGCGCAAGCGTCATATAATGCGTGTTGTTCATATGATAGTTCATATCAATCCAATCCGGCTGTACGGTATGAAAATAAACCTTGTCCGCGTTTTCGGGTTCTTTGAGCTTTACATTTATACCGTTTTCAAAGTTTGAGTATTCACCCCTGCCGTATTTTTCCGAAAGCTCCTCAGAGCAGCTGCAGGGCTCGTTTTTTTCTGTATTTACCTGTACCCACCGTGAAATCGCCTTGACAAGAAGGTCGCCGTTTTCGCCGCGAAGCTCAAATTCACGTTCCGAGTAAAACCGCCTTATTGAGCGTACCCAGGTATATGCCGTGACTTCTTCGGCGTATTCGGGTCTGCGCACTACCTCAACCTTCCACGCAAGAAGCAGCCAGGTTGTATGCGTTCTCTCGTATGTATCACGCAGGCCGTCACCGCACAGATTCGCGTGGATGCCTGCCATATTTTCAAAAAAAGTCAGAACAGATGAGTTTTTTACCTGTAATTTTTTATCTATATCCTTAAAGCCAATATAAAAGTTATGCTTTACCGTCATATATTTATGCCTCCGTAATAAAATGCTTAATAAGAGTTTTTGCGGCATAAATATCTTTTTCCGATATGGTTTCGTTTGCGGTATTAAGATATCTGACCGGAACACATATTGCCGCCGCCTTGCTTCCTCCCGCAGCGCATTGCGCGGTGGGAGCTTCGGTTTGCTGCTCATTAAAAGAAGCGTATTGAACGGAAACGCTGTTTTTAAAGGCTGTTTCACGGAAATCCGATACAAGTGAAGGACTTAAAACGCTTCTGCCGTCCTTAACGGCAATTACGGCGCCGCCTTTAAGCTTTATTTCGCTTTTGCCGCACGGAATATCATCGGCTTTTACCGTATCAAGAGCTATAAAGATATCGGGCATTACAGAGTTTATAACAGGCATTATTCCTCTGAAACCGACTTCTTTTTGGACGGTAAAGGCAAAATATAAATCATAATTTGAAGCTTTTATTTCATCTATAAGCTCCAGAAGAATGCTGCAGCAAAGCCGTGATAATGACCTGCCGCCGATAACCGCCATATCGCCCTCCGAAACAAGCTTTTCTGCTTCATCACGGGAATGGGCGTTAATATCAATAAATAAATCGCTTATTTTTATTTCGGAAACGTTTTTTTCAGCATTACAGAATACAGCGCCGCAGATTTTATCAGAAAAAACCACCTTTGAGTTTATAAGCTCAATGGGATTAAGCTGTCCCGCCGCGGCAAAGCGAAGGAAACCGTTTTCATCTATATGAGTTATCATGAGTGCGGGCTCGTCAATATGGGCGGATAAAAGCAATTTTTTGCCGCTTCCGCCAATATGCACCGTTACGCTTCCCATAGCGTCACGGGTTGTTTCAGCCTTATTTTTAAGATAATTTTCAATATAATCGGCAGCCGCCGTTTCACAGGCGGGCGGAGCAAAAAGCTTTTGTAAATCGTTTTTCATATTTCGTCAATCCTTTCGGAGATTAATATAGCAAGGCTCCTGACAGCTTCAAAATCCTTTTTTGATATTACGCATGCGGGTGAGTGCAGATACCTGCAAGGCACTGCCATAGCAAGCGTTTTGCAGCCTTTTCCCGCGACTTGAATACGTCCGGCGTTGTTACCGCCGTTTCCCGTACGTTTTATCTGATAAGCTATACCGTTTTCATCGGCAAGTTTTTTCGCAAAGTTCAAAAAATCGCGGTTTGCAAGCGAGGACCTTTCCATAACCGAAAAAACCGCGCCGTTTCCCGCTGCGGTAACACGCCGGTGAATGGGAGTAAAGGCGCTGTCTGCACAAATTGTTCCTTCAACAATCAGCGCGTAATCCGGTTTTATTATGTTTGCCGCGACCGCAGCGCCGCGGCAGCCTATTTCCTCCTGAACGCTGAAAACTGCGTAAAAATCATATGCGGGATTTGCTGTTTTAAGCATGTCAATAAGCACTGCCACGCCCACTCTGTCGTCAAGCGCTTTTGCTTTTATAAAACCGTCGCCAAATTCTTTATATTCACTGTCAAAACAGATATAATCGCCTTTTTCCGCAACCATTTCGGCTTCTTTTTTTGTGCTTACGCCAATATCAATAAGCATATCACGCATTTTTATAACAGAATTTCGCTCTTCCGGGTAGCTTAAATGCACAGGATTTATGCCGATAATGCCCGGAACTCTTTTTTCGCCTACAATAACACGTTTTCCGGGAAGTATGCGGTCATCAATGCCGCCCACCTCGTCAAATTTCAGCCTGCCGCCTTCGGTTATGCCCGTTACGATAAAGCCCACCTCGTCCATATGAGCGTCCGCCATAAATTTTTTCTTGGAGCTTTTACCTTTTTTAAAAGCGATAATATTACCCATATTATCTGTTTCGATACTGTCGCAAAACGGTGTTATTTCGTTAATTATTATCTCTCTTATTTCGTCCTCGTATCCGCTCGGAGAGAAAGCGTCAGTCAGTTTTTTTAACATAATGTAAAAAATCTCTCCTTTCAAAATTCGCGGAAAACTCCGTAATTAAGGTTATAAGCTTTTCGGTATCCTCAAAAGACGCGGTTTCAACAGGACTGTGCATATATTTAAGCGGAAAAGAAACAAGCGCGCAGGGCACGCCGCTTTTTACCGTTTCAATCACAAAAGCGTCGGTGCCGTTGTCGCCGCCCTCAACCTCAATCTGAAACGGAAGGTTAAGGCTTCCGGCTGTTTTTATGAGCTTGTCCGTATAAAAGCGGTTAAGGCTCGGACCTTTGCATATAACGGGACCGCCGCCGATTTCATTTTCGGTGCGCCCTTCACATTCGGGAGTTTTCGCGAAAGTCGCGTCAATAACCAACGCCATATCGGGGTTTATGTTGTAAGCGGCGGTTTTGCCTCCCGACCTTCCCGTGTCTTCGGAAACGGTAAGCGCCACGCATATATTTGAGTTTAACGGCATATTTTTAAGACGCTTCGCGGCGCTTAAAACCGCATAGCAGCCGAGTTTATTATCAAGACCGCTCGCGGATACACAGCCTCCAAAATACCGTACCGTATTTCTAAAAGATATGGGTGAACCGAAAGGTACTTCTTTTTCAAGCTCGTCATTGTTTACTCCGGTATCGATAAGGAGCTTTTCAATACTTTCGGTTTTTTTCATTTCTTCCGCCGTAAGTATATGAGGAGGCCGTAAGCCTATTATACCGTAAAAATCCTTTGTTTTGCCGTGAATCACAACTTCAGCTCCGGGCAAAAGGCGGCTGTCAATACCGCCTGTCGGAGCAAAAGAGACAAAGCCGTTTTCATGAATTCCTTTCGATATCAGCCCGATAATATCATAATGCGCCGTCAGCATAACCGTTGGCGCATTGTTCTTTCCGCAGGGGATTATGCCTGTAAGGTTACCGCAGGCGTCTTCATTTACATTTCCGAGAATATCCCCGACAATATTTTTAAGTTCACTGTTTGCAGACTTTTCAAAGCCTGATACACTGTTTATATTAAGCAGCTTTTCTATAAGCTCCAAAATATCGACCTCCATAAAAAATTATAACTCGCTGACAAGCTTTTTAAATAAATTTCCTCTTTCTTCAAAATTGTTAAACATATCAAAGCTTGTGCTTGCCGGTGAAAGAACAACAACGTCACCGCTTTCGGCGTTTTCACGCGCCAGCTTAACCGCGTTTTCGTATGTATCGGCGCGGAATATCCGCGGAATATTTTTTTCACCGCAGTTTTTTACGGCTTCTTCTATTTTATCCGAGGTTTTGCCGATTAAAATAAGCGTTTTGACATGCTCGCATATCGGCGCTCCGACTTCGTCATAGGGTATGCCTTTATCTTTTCCGCCCGCAATCAGTACAACGTTTTTGCCGAATACGGAAAGGGTATTTTTTGTTCTGTTGGGGCTTGAATCTATCGAGCTGTTATAGTATTTAACTCCGTCAAGCGTCCTGATAAGCTCGATGCGGTGTTCAACGCCTCCGAAATTTTCCGCGACATATTTAACGTCGTCACGGCTGACATAGCCGAGAGTTGCAGCAATGGCGGTCATATAGTTGTAAACATTGTGTTTGCCGACAATTTTTATAAGCGCGCTGTCAAGAAATTTCTCGCCCTTTACGCATATAATGCCGTTTTTAAGGCTTATATCCGCTGCGCCGTCAATGGAAAAACCAAGCTTTTCGGCGGAAGTTTCATCGCCTATGCGGCGGGTAATATCATTATCAAGGTTTACAATAAATCTGTCGCCCGGCTTCTGAAAGCGCATGATGTTTTTCTTTGACGAAATATACTCGTCATAGTCTTTATGCCAGTCAAGATGATTCGGGGTGATGTTTGTAATTACAGCGGTTTTCGGGCTGTGCGTCATATCAAAAAGCTGAAAGCTCGAAAGCTCGACAATAACCTTATCTTCGGGCTTTATTTTTTCAATATCGCCGATTAAAGGTCTTCCGATATTGCCGCCGAGATGGCAGGTATAGCCCGCTTTTTGCAGCATTTTATAAATAAGCGTGGTGGTTGTTGTTTTCCCGTCGCTGCCCGTAACGCCGAAAATTTCACAAGGGCACAGCTCAAAGAACAAATCCATTTCGGAAGTTATTTTCGCGCCGTTTTTTCTTAAAACTTCAAACTGAGGCAAATCGGGACGCACGCCGGGACTGTGAAAAACAATTTCGGAATTTAAGCCTTCAAGGTAATTCTCACCGAGCTTAAGCGTTACGCCTTCCGCTTTCAGGTTTTCAAAATTTCCGCCTATATCCTCGCGTTTATCGCACGCCGTAACCGCGGCGCCGCAGGAAAGGAGGAGGGATATAAGCGGCATATTGCTTCTTCCGAGTCCTATAACACCGACTTTTTTGCCTTTTATATATTTTTTATATTCCTCAAAATTCAAGGTATGTGCCTCCCCGGAAAATTAAAACTGATTAAGATAATTTTTTACAATTTCCTCAAGCAAATCATCTCGCTGAATCTGAGCGATAAGCGCTCTTGCGCCGTCATGACTTGTTATATAGGTCGGGTCGCCCGAAATAATATAACCTACCATCTGATTAACGGGGTTATATCCCTTTTCTTTAAGCGCCGCATATACTTTTTCAACTATGCCTTTAATAATTTCCGCTTTGTTTCTGTCTCCGTTAAAAATAAAAGTGTCCTGTGTTACCATAGTAATATCCTCCTTAAATTTTTATTTTTCGCTTGTAAAATATCCTCTTAAATCCACCCTGGCGAGATATCCGTTTTTTGGGGGCACCGGACCGTCCTCGCAGGGGATAAACTTCATTTTTTCGCATAAATCTTTATATTCGTCAAGATTTGTATATACATCGTGAATACCGTGTAAATCAAGAAAATTCAGAGCGCTTGCGAGCGTAACATACCGCATTTCCTCTTTGTCGGTTTTAAGCGCTTCAATATACGCGCCGCCCGGAACAATATTAAACTCAACCGCTCCCGTTAAGCTTTGCTCGTAAAGAAGCATACAAAGCCCTTTGATTTTTTTATCAAGATAAAGTTCCGCTTCGGGGATTTGTTCGGGAGTTGCCATTTTTATACTGAACATTTTATTTTCCTTTCTTTTGCCTTGCAAGTAATTCAATTTCGGAAGGCTTTAAATGCCGCCATTTTCCCTCTGGCAGATTTCCGAGAGTAACTCCGCCTATTGCAACCCGTTTAAGCCGGAGTACGGGAAAGCCTACTGCATCAAGCATACGCCGCACCTGTCTTTTCTTGCCCTCGCCGATTATAATTTTTACGGAAGATTCACGTTCCGTACCGCTTATCAGCTCAACCTCGGCGGGTTTTGTAACATAATCGCCTATATCAATGCCTGAACGGAGACGTTTTATTGCGGATACCGTAATAAGCCCTTTGACGCTTGCAATATATGTTTTTTTAAGATTTCCTTTCGGGTGCATTATTGCGTTTGCAAAATCACCGTCGTTTGAAAGAAGCAGAAGCCCCTGCGTGTCATAATCAAGCCTTCCTACCGGATATATCCTCGCATGGACGTCCTCTGTCAGCTCCATAACCGTCGGACGGTTAAAATCGTCCGAGGTTGTGGTTATGTATCCCGCCGGTTTGTTAAGCATAATATAATATTTTTTTGTTTCCTGCCGTATAATATGCCCGTCAACCTCAACCTCATCGGTATCGGGGTTTATTTTAACGCCCATTTCGCGGATTATTTCACCGCTGACTTTAACTCTGCCCTCACGTATAAGCTCTTCGGCTTTACGCCTTGAAGTTATGCCGCTTTCGGCAATATATTTTTGCAACCTTATAAGCTCCATATATTTCATACCTTTTTCTTTGTGTTTATTTATGACGGAAAAAGCTTATTATCCGCCAGAAAAAATTTGATTTTTTTGCCTTTTCGGCGGCGCAGGCAGCAACAAGGTTTGTTTCGCCGATTAAATCTTTGCCGTCATAAAAGGATACTGTGCCGACCTTTTGCCCCTTTTTTACAGGTGCCGACAGGTTTTCGTCGGTTTTGCAGATTACTTTTACTTTACTGCACTTTTTTACGGCGGCGGAAATGTTTTCTTCAGCAAGACAGGGGACATCAGGCTGTTTGCCGCCATATACGCGTACGCAGCCGAAGCCCTGACCTTTTTCGGACAGCTTTTTAAGCTCGTAATTTTCAAAAGCGTAGTCAAACATTGCCATATGGTCGTTCCAGTCGTTGCGGTCGGAAAGAGTTACGCTTATAACCCTCATACCGTTTCTTGTTGCCGAGCCTACAAGTGTTCTGCCCGTTTCGGGCGTATAGCCCGTTTTTACGCCGTCCGCGCCGTCATAGAAGCGAAGCAGCTTGTTATTGTTTACAACAAGTTTTGTTTCAATATCATCATCTATTTCATAGCTTTTGGCGCTCACCATATCGGCAAAGCCGTCAAGTGTGAAAGCGTAACGCGTAATCTGCGCAAGGTCATAGGCAGTTGTATAATGTCCCTCCTCGTAAAGCCCGTGAGGGTTTTTAAAAGCGGTATCTTTAAGCCCAAGACTTACGGCCTTTTCCGTCATAAGCTTCGCGAAGTCCTCTATACTGTCACTCACATGAAGCGCCACTGCCGCCGCGGCGTCATTTCCCGATTTTAAAAGCATGCCGTAAAGAAGATGCTCAAGGTTTATTTTGTCTCCGGCTTTAAGATAAAGACTTGAGCCTTCAATGCCTTCGGCACGCCTGTCAACCGTTACGGTTTCGTCCGGACTGCATCTTTCAAGCGCGATTACGGCTGTCATAATTTTTGTTGTACTTGCCATACCGCGCCTTTCATAAGCGTTTTTTTCTGCAATAACCCTGCCGGAAGCGGCGTCAATAATAACAGCGCTTTCGGCGCTCAATTCCATAGCGTCTGCCGTACCGCACAAAAAAGTAAAAATCAAAAATATGCAGCAAAAAATTTTAAAACTTTTCAAAAAATCACGTCCCATAATACTATTAATGAAAGGCGTCCGCCGTTCATTATATATACTATGTTACAAAACTCTTTTTTTATTACTCGGAAGTCTTATCTGTTTTTTCGGTATAGGATTTTACAATGCCGTTAAGCTTATCAACCATCGGAGGAACCATATCGATAACTTTTTCAACCGTGGTTTGCTCCGATACCATGGGAACAATACGTACATTACCTTCTTTAAGCACCATAAAACCCATAGGCTCTATCGAAAGTCCGCCGCCGCTGCCTCCTCCGAAAGGATATTCCTCTTTAATTGCGGATTTTGTGGGAATTTCAACGCCCGTAGCTCCAAAACCGCAGCTTACCTTCGTTACGGGAATTATAACGCTGCCGTCGGGAGCGTTCACCTCGTTTCCGACAACCGTGCTGACTTTTACTACCTCTTTTATGGAGTCCATCATTGTACCTATCATTTCATTGATGCTGCCTTTACTCATGCCTTTTCACGGCTCCTTTCATCTTTTTGCTGTTTTTTTGTGCAGCGCCTGAGCTCGCGTACCGCGTCACGTAAATCTTTATTTGTTATATATGCCCGTATAAGGCAAAAAATAAGATATATCGGTGTTAGTCTAACCCAGGTTATGTTTTTTATGCTTATACCGTCGTGAACAACAAAATCCGGCGTTACCCGAACCTTGTATTCGTCCGTTTTAAAGCAGGTGTAAATCGTTGTAACGGCGGCGATAAGCGCGCCCGATACAGCGGAATACGCTATACCGCAGCTCATCGGGTCGTCAAGAGCGACCTTGCACCAGACACATTCTCTTTTAAATTCGAGAACCTTTCCCGGCAGCCATTTCAGCTCACATATAATGCGGCATACTGCTTTGATTGTATCAATAACCTCTCCGGGAGTTTTTTTATCCTTTTCGGTTTTTTCTTCCCGCTCTTTTTCTTTCTTTTTTTCTTGGTTTTTCTTTTTGCCGCCTATGCTTTTCACAAAGCACCCGTAAGTTATTTTACCGCTCGTTTTAAAACCGTCTTTTTTGGTGTAGAGCAGTTCGGCATAAAAGCCTGTTTTTACGCATAGAAGAAGAATTATCAGCAGGAACAATAAAAGCAGAAATATACCGAGCCATTTAATTACAGTAAGCAAAACGCTCATTATTCATCAGCCTTTTCAGGATTTTCTTTTTCTCTGCCCTCATAAAACATTGACTGAAGCGGCAAAGTATGTAGGTTTGGCAAATCCGCAACATTATTAATGCCGAAAGTCCGCAAAAATATGTCGGTAGTCCTGTAAAGCAGGGGCTTTCCGGGAGTTTCAAGCCTTCCGCATTCCTCTACAAGCCCTTTTTCAATAAGCCTTCCGAGCGCTCCGTCGCTGTTGACGCCTCTTACAAATTCAATGGTAGAGCGTGTAACGGGCTGATTATACGCTACAACCGAAAGGGTTTCGAGCGCCGCGTTTGAAAGCCCGCTTTGCCTTCTCGGTTCTATAAGCTTAACTATATAGTCGTAATATTTTTCACTTGAACACAGATAATATTTGTTATCAACACTCTTTATGGCTATTCCCCGTTTTTCTTTTGCCCATTTCGCCGCAATATTATTCGCAATTTCAGCGGCATTTGAAAGACCGAGAATACTGTTAAGCTCATCTGTGCTTACGGGGTCGCCGGAAGCAAAAAGCACAGATTCAATAACTGCCTCGGCTTCTTTTAAATCCATATTAAAACCAGCCTTTCCGAATAAAACCTATTCAAATTCTTCCATATCCTTTTCAGGGGGAAGTTCGCCGTCAAGCGTCAGAAGCATATCATCCGCGTTTTCGCTTACCGACATATTCCCGCGGCGCATAAGTTCAAGCACGGCGAGAAAAGTGGATACCGCCTCCGCCCGGCTTGTAACGTCGGCAAAAAGCGCCGAAAAGGATAGGCTTTTTCTGCCCGCAAAACGCTTGTAAATGTGATAAATCCTTGTTTTTACAGGGACGGTTTCACGGCGGACAATAGTTTCAAACGCTTCTTTTTTTACGGTTAAGCTATCAAGTTCTTTTTTTCTTTCCATAACGCTTTCAAAAGCCAGAAAAAGCTTTGAAAGCGGGATTTTTCCGTCAAATTCCTTAACTTTGGGAAGCTTTATTTCTTCAGCCGCGCGGTAAAAAACCGCGAAATCGGAAAATTGCCTTTCGGACAAAAATTTTGCCGCTTCTTTATATTTCGCGTACTCTATAAGCCTGTCAACAAGCTCGCTCCTCGGGTCACCTTCATCTTCTTTTTCCCCGCTGCCTGGAAGCAGCATTTTTGATTTTATAAGAAGCAGCTGCGCCGCAAGCACAAGAAATTCGCCCGTGCCTTCCATATCTATTTCCTGAAGCCTCTCGACATATTCAATATATTGGTTTGTTATTTCGGCAATCGGTATATCGTATATGCTCACTTTGTTTTTGTGCAGAAGCTGTAAAAGAAGGTCGAGAGGGCCTTCAAAAGTGAGGTTGTCAAGCTTAAAATTCATATACTCACCTCATTTTAGTATAAGCCCTATAATAAAACCCGCGGTTTTATCAAGCCATGTAAGCACAAGATAACTGAACCTTCTGATTACAGGGTTTAAAACACCGATATATAAAAGGGCAAACATAAAAATCTGTATATAGGGTTCATAGCGGTAAACCTTATATTGTGTTTTCTCGGGTAAAAGCGATATAACCACCTTTGAGCCGTCAAGAGGCGGAACAGGCAGCATATTAAATGCGGCAAGCGTCGCGTTAAGGGTAACGGCGGAGGCGAGATAGCTTTGCAAAAAACCGTCATAGCTGCCCGTTTTCAAAAAATTAAATTCAAAAATCACATAGCACAAAAGCGCTATGATAACATTTGAAAGGGGTCCCGCTATGGCAACAATTATCGGACCTAAACGTTTATATTTAAGCCGTGAAAAATTTACCGGCACGGGTTTTGCCCAGCCAAAGCCGAAAAACATCATCGCGAGTGTGCCAAAAATGTCAAGATGAGCAAGCGGATTAAGTGTAAGCCTTCCCATATCTTTTGCTGTTGTGTCGCCAAGTTTGTAAGCGGCAAGACCGTGTGACAGCTCATGCACGGAAAGCGAAAGCAGTATAATCGGCAGAAGATATATTTTTAAAATAAGATTATTCATTATAACTCCATAACTCCCGAGATTCCAAATTAAGGTATTTTTAGCAGAATATAACTCTACATTATATATTTTATTATATTTTACCCAAAAAGTCAAGGGATTTTACCTAAAAACACCGACCTTAAAAAATAAAATTTGCGATACTGACAAAAAATACTTGTATCTTACAAAAATATGTGATATAATATATACATATATATGGTAAAATTGATAATATTTTACTTTGAAAAGGGGGAATTATCGTGGCGGACACAAAAACCAGGGTTACGGTTATTATTGACGGCAAGGAATATACTGTTGTCGGTGATGAAAGCGAGAGCTATATTAAAAACATTGCGAAAAAAGTTGACGATACCATTAATGCCGTGGCGAAGCTTACGGTAAGCTCCTCTATGAAGCTTGTGCTTGCGGCGCTTAATATTGCCGACGAAGCAGAGAAGAACAATGCCGAAATTTCAGAGCTTAAACAGCTTATTGCGATTTTGGAAGAAAAAAACAAAATTTTACAGGATAACCTCAATAATATGCGTCTGTCGGGCGCAAAACCGGGAGTAAATAACAATTATCATGAGGAAAGACGTTAAAGCTTTTAAAAATAAACCGGAGCTGCTTGCCCCGGCAGGTAATTTTGCCTGCGTGCGGGCAGCCGTTGAGAGCGGCGCGGACAGTGTTTATCTGGGACTTACAGAGTTCGGTGCAAGGAGTTATGCCGACAACTTTACGGAGGAAACCTTTAAAGAGGCGGTCAGCTATTGTCATCTGCGCGGCGTTAAAGTTTATGTAACGCTTAATACCCTTGTTTCGGATAAAGAAATTCCGTTGGTTATGAAAAGCGCCGTTTTCGCGGCGGAAACCGGAGCGGACGCCGCACTCGTGCAGGATATGGGGCTTTTTGTGCTTTTAAGAAGGTATTTACCTTCGTTTCCTGTTCATATAAGCACGCAGGCGGCTGTTTTAAACAGTAACGCGGCAGCGTTTTACGGTGAGCTTGGCGCGGAGCGCTGTGTGCTGGCAAGGGAGCTTTCGTTTGAGGAAATACGGAGCATAAAGGATAAAAATCCGGAAACCGAAACGGAAATTTTTGTTCACGGCGCGCAATGCTATTGTTATTCGGGGCTTTGCCTTATGAGCAGCTTTTACGGAGGACGAAGCGGTAACCGCGGCAAGTGTGCGGGTCCGTGCAGACTTCCGTATATACTTTACGGCAGCGGCGGCAAAAAGCTTGAAAGCGGCTATCTTTTAAGCCCTGTTGATATGTGTCTCGGAAACAGAATTGATAAAGTGCTTTTAAGCGGCGCGGACTGCCTTAAAATTGAAGGCAGAATGAAAAGTGCCGAATATGTAGCGGCGGTAAGCGGTGCATACAGAAAAGCAATTGATGAAGAAAAACCGATTGAAACCGAAGAGCTTAAAAAGCTTGAAAGCGTTTTTAGCAGGGGAGGTTTTACGTCGGCATCTTTTGACGGAAAACCAAACCGTATAAAAAAAGATTCCTCAAATGATGACGCTTACGCAAAGCAGGATGAGAAGCTTCTTCGGATTTACGGAGAATATTCCTCCGAGAGCTGTAACAACAAAAAAACTCCGGTTGAATTTGTTTTCCGCGCGGAGGCGGGTAAAAGAGCAAGCCTTGAAACGGTTTACGGCAAATTTGATTTTACGGTTGAAAGCAAAAATGACGTTCAGGCGGCAAAAGCCGCTCCGCTGTCGGAACAGCAAATATATAAACAGCTTGAAAAAACAGGAGCATACCCTTTTTGGGCTGAGAAAATAAAAATAAACATAGCCGGAAAAATTTTTATCCCGGTAAGTGAAATAAACGAGCTTCGGCGAAATGCTCTTGAAGAACTGTCAAGGCTTATAATTGAAAGCGGCAGGAGGAAAATCGCAAGCTTTAAAGTGCATTTGCCGGAGGCAGGAAAAAATATGGGTAAAACCTTTGCTTTCACGGCTTTTGCGCGTGAAAAAAATCAGCTTGACGCTTTAAAAACAATGCCTGAAATAAGCGAAATATATTGCCCGGCAGGGCTTTATGCCGAAAACTATGGCGATGAGAGGCTTATTCCCGCTTTTCCGCCCGTTATACGTGAAAAAAACCTTGAAAAGTATATAAATTTACTGAAAAATTTAAAGGAACTCGGAGCGAAAAAACTTCTTGTTTCCGATATGGGTATTGCGAAAAAGGCGGCGGGGCTCGGCTATGAACTTATTGCTTCGGCTGACGCCAATATATTTAACTCCTATGCCGCGGAGGCATTTGAAAGCTTTGGTTTTAAAAAGCTTATGTTGTCCGGCGAGTTTTCGCTTCGTCAGATTGAGAATATAAAAAGCGTACTTCCGCTTGAAATTATGGTTTACGGTAGGCTTGCCCTTATGAAAACAGCGAACTGTCCGTTAAAAGGTAAAGGTTTTTGCGGTAAAAACGTGTCGGACGCTTTTATTAGTGACCGTAAAGGAGAAAAGCTCGGCATAGTTTGCGACTGTCCGGACTGTACGGCATATATCTTAAATTCAAAGCCGCTTTATATGGCGGACAAGCTTGGTGATATTCCTTGTAATATTTCTTCGCTGAATCTTTGTTTTACAACGGAAACGGCTGAAGATTGTAAGAAAATTATAAATTTGTATAATAGCGGTGATGCAGCCGATTTCGGCTTTACGAGAGGGCATTTTTACAAAGCGGTTTTGTAGGCGAATTTTCGGGGTGAATGTGTTATGAAACAGTATTTTACTTTTACGGATTTGTTGATTGCGACGGTAATTGTAATTATATGCGCAATCGGTTTAAAAACAACCGCATCGACCGATTCCGCCGAAAAAATTATTATTGAAACGGACGGCAAAATTTATGCCTCTTATAATTTAAAATCTCTCGGCAAAGAAGCAAGGGATATTGAAATAAACACAAAATACGGAAAAAACATTTTGCGTATTGACTGCGAAGGAGCGGATATGATATACTCTGATTGCTTAAACCAGATAGATGTAAGACATAAAAAAATTACAAAGT
The DNA here is from genome assembly GCA_902784805.1 of uncultured Ruminococcus sp. GTDB lineage: Bacteria > Bacillota > Clostridia > RUG12999 > RUG12999 > RUG12999. Next base: position 21,333 of record CACZWD010000001.1, read on the forward strand.
CCGGCGAAATAATAGTCTGCGCGCCGCACAGGCTTACAGTATATATAAGCGGCAGCGGAGAAGCTGATGCCGTGAGCAGATAGAGGGAAACGTTATGAAAGCGAAATTTGTAAAGCTTGGAATGTTTACGGCGCTTGCCATGGCGCTTCAATGGGCAGAAACGCTTATACCTGTCGGTTTTTCGGTGCCGGGCGGCAAGCTTGGACTCGCGAATATAATAACAATGATAGTTATGCAGCTTTTTGGCGGCAGAAGCGCTCTTGCGGTAACTGTAATTCGCTGTTTGTTATCGGCTTTTTTATACGGAGGAGTAATGTCGCTGCCTTATTCACTTGCGGGAGGCATTATGTCACTTGCTTTAATGAAGCTTGTTTTAAAGCTTCACGGGGCAAGCCTTACGGGCGCGGCAATAGCCGGCGCTTTCGCGCACAATTTCGGACAGGTGCTTGTTTCTTGTATTATTATGCAAAACATTTATATTATAAATTATCTTTGGGTTTTGGGGTTCGTTTCTGTCGGCGCGGGAGCGTTTACGGGAATATGCGCGTCACTTTGCCTTAAAAAAATAAGTTTAAACAAAGGTGGCTGATTTATGAAATTACAGGTTATTCTTGCTTCCGCCTCACCGAGACGGAAAACAATATTTAAAGACCTTAATATAGATGCTGAAATTATTCTGCCAAATGTTAACGAGGATATTGATAAAGAGGGTGTTCCGCCCGAAATATTTACGCAGGAGCTTGCGCTTTTGAAAGGGAGCGCGGCGGCAAAGCAGGTTGTCCGGAAAGAAAACACGGTGTATCTTGTCGTTTCGGCAGATACGGTTGTTGTTCTTGACGGAGAGATAATCGGGAAGCCTGAAAGCCGTGAGCACGCGAAGCAAATGCTGCAAAAATTTTCGGGAAGGACTCATGAGGTTGTAACGGGAATATGTCTTTGGAAGCTTGACGGCAAAGACGACCGCTGCGCCTGCGCTTTTTGCAAAACAAAGGTTACGTTTAAGCCGCTTACGGAGAGCGAAACGGAAGCTTATCTTGACAGCGGTGAATATAAAGATAAAGCCGGAGCTTACGGCATACAGGAAAAAGGCGGCGCTTTTGTTGAAAAAATTGAAGGCGACTATTTTAATGTTGTAGGTTTTCCGACGGAAAAATTTTTTGAGACCGTTAATAATGAGTTTTCGCCCGAATTATACACGGAGGGCGGTATAATAAAGATAAATAATGCAAAATATTTAAACAGTGAAGAAAGGACTTGATAAAAATGCTTAAAGATATAGGAATTGACCTCGGTACCGCGAACACGCTTGTTTATGTAAAAGGCAAGGGTGTGGTTGTGAACGAACCATCCGTTGTTGCGGTAAATCAGAATACGGGTGAGGTTTTAAGCGTCGGTAACGAGGCAAAAAGTATGATAGGCAGAACACCCGGTACGATTGACGCCGTAAGACCTATGAAGGACGGTGTTATTGCCGATTTCGACGTTACACAGGCTATGATAAAAAAATTTATCAGAAAAGCAATAGGTTCGTCAGGACTTTTCATTAGACCGCTTGTTGTAATTTGCATACCTTCCGGGGTTACGGAGGTTGAGAAAAGGGCCGTTGATGAAGCGGGTATGCAGGCAGGCGCGAAAGAGGTTTATATGATATATGAGCCTATGAGCGCTGCAATAGGTGCAGGGCTTCCTGTTGATGAGCCGACGGGCAGTATGATAGTTGATATAGGCGGCGGAACAAGCGAGGTTGCGGTTATTTCTCTTGGTGGAATTGTAATAAGTAATTCTCTCCGTGTTGCGGGAGATACTTTTGACGGAGCTATTTTACAGTATATAAAGCGTGAATTTAATCTTCAGGTTGGCGACAGAACTGCCGAAGAAATTAAAATTCAGATTGGCAGCGCCTATCCATATGAAGGTGAAAGCTCAATGCAAATAAAAGGCAGAGACCTTATTTCAGGGCTTCCGAGACATGTCGAAATACGTGCAGACCAGGTTAGAGAGGCACTTGCGGAGCCTGTATATAACATAATTGATTGTGTTAAAAATACTCTTGAAAAAACTCCGCCGGAACTTGCGGCTGACATTATGGACAGAGGAATTATGCTTGCGGGCGGCGGCGCGCTTTTACGTGGGCTTGATAAAATAATTGAGCTTGAAACAAATATCAAGGTAAATGTTGCTGAAAATCCGCTGAATGGCGTTATTGACGGTATTGGAAAAGTTTTAGAGGGTGAGGATAGAGTTATGCTCAGAAAAATCCTTGAAAAAAGCGGCAGACCGAGATAAAACCTTTTTAAGGAATGACTTATTATGTGGAACTTTATTAATCGAAATTATTGGAATGTTGTAATTGTCACTGCCGTTGTGCTTACACTTGTCAGCGGCATTGCGGTCATTGTAAGAGGTGACGGCACAGAAGCGGGCGGTATGACAAATGCAATAAATACGGTTTTTACTCCCGTTAAATCTGCCATGGGTAAGGCCGGCGACGGCATAAGCGATTTTTTTGGCGATTTAATGAAAGGCAAGGCAGCTGTACGAGAAAATAAGCAGCTCAAAAAACAAATAAAGCAGCTTGAAAATGAAAATGCTCGCTTTGAAGAGTATAAAAATGAAAACGAAAGATTAAGAAAAATACTTGACCTTAAAGAAAAGCAGGATGCGTATGTGACAGTTGCCTGTGAAGTTGTCGGCCGTTCTTTTTCAAACTGGAATAATGAATTTGTTGTCAACAAAGGGACTTCCGGCGGAATAGACGTAGGAAACGTTGTAACAAGCAGCGGCGGGCTTGTGGGAAGTGTCACAATGGCAGGCAAAAACTGGGCGAGAGTAACCACAATTCTTGACAGTTTTTCAAGTGTAAGCGCTACTGTTATTCGCTCGGGCGAATGTGGAATTGTCGAAGGTGATATTAAGCTTGCATCAGCAAACGAATGTGCGCTTAACTACACAGAAAAGGACGCGGATATAGCAATCGGTGATACGGTTGAAACATCGGGACTTGGCAATATGTATCCGAAAGGCATTGTAATCGGAAAGATAAAAAATGTTGAAGCAAATGCCGGACAGATAACCAAAAAAATAACCGTGGATATTTCGGTGGATATTTACAATCTTAAAGAAGTTACGGTAATCACAGCATATTAGAGTGTAAAAAAGGGGAACAGCTATGGTAATTTTTTTAAATTTTCTTATTTTTATATTTGCATATCTGCTTGACCTTGCTAAAATTTTTTCTTTTATATCCGTTTTCGGAATTATGCCACAGTTTGTTTTTGTGTGTCTTGTTTGCTTTTGTATTTTTTATGGCAAAGAACGTGGTCTTGTGCTTGCTGTTATTATTGGCTTTATTACCGATTTTGCCACAGCAAGCCCGGTTGGTTCTCACGCATTAGTTTTTCTCGCGGTGTCGGTGGTTTGCGGCATTACATATGAAACGGTTTTTGAAAAAAATTATTTTACGGCGGCTTTAACGGTTTTTGTTTTAAGCTTCGGATATAATATCATAACTTACATTTTTCAGATATTTATGGGCAGAGAAGCGGGTTTTTTGTATGCGACCTTTCGCTATGTTTTGCCAACCTGCGTATATAACACGGTTGTTTCTCCGCTCCTATACTTTATAGTCGGAAAGGTATATTACCGGAATGAAAGAATTTTTTAAGAGCAGAATAAATATAATAGGTTTTTTATGTGCTATCCTTGTGGCGATACTCATTGTCAGGGTAATTAATCTTCAGGTTATAAACGGTGAATATTATTCGGCAGTCGCGAACAGCAGAGGATATTCGTCAAAAACACTTGAAGCTCCAAGGGGAGAGATAACTGATAAATATGGCAGGATGATAGCAACCAACAAAACCGCCCAGACCGTTTTTATTGTGGATAACGGGCTTGAAGCGGGAGAGCTTAATGCTGCTCTTTCAAACCTTATTTTGCTTTCTGACCGTATAGAAAAACCATATGTTGATTCACTTCCGATAAGCATGGATAAGCCATACAAATTCAGTTTTAACGATGCATCGGAAGAACAAAAATGGAAGAAAAATTTTAAATTTGATGAGGACGAAACTGCTCCGGAGGTTTTTGAGTTTTTAAAAAATAAATATGAAATAGATGACAGTTTTGACGAAAATATGCTGCGCAGAATTATGGGGCTGCGTTTTGATATGCGCCGCAGCGGATTCGGGAAAACAACACCTTTTGAGTTTGTGCGTGATGTTGATATAAAAGTCATTTCGGAGCTTAAAGAAAATAAAGCGGCATATCCTTGTGTAAGCGTAGATATTATGCCTGTAAGAGATTATCCCCTCGGTAATACGGCGGCTCATATAATGGGTTATATAGGGCTTATAAACGAGGAGGAATACGCGGAACTTCGCGAAAAAGGTTACGGGATGCAGGATTATGTCGGCAAGACAGGGCTTGAAAAATACCTTGAAAGTGACCTTAAAGGCACAGACGGCAAGACAGGTATAGCCGTTGATGTAAACGGTAAAACCACTGTTATTAATGATGATATCGCTCCCGTGTCCGGTAACCGTGTTATGCTCACGATAGATGTCAATATGCAGATGACAGCGGAAAACGCGTTGTCTGATGCAATCGGGCAGATACGTGAAAAAGAAGGAGCTGATTTTATAGGTGGCGGCGCGGCTGTCGCGATTGATGTAAATTCGGGCGCGGTGCTGACAATGGCAAGCAGCCCCGATTATAATCCGTCAACATTTAATAAGGACTATAACAGCCTTGTTGAAGATAAGAACAAACCCATATATAACCGTGCGATTGTCGGAACATATTCGCCGGGTTCAACTTTTAAGCCACTTGTCGCGCTCGCGGGTTTAAATGAGGGTGTTATTACGGCAAATGAGAAAATTGAGTGCACGGGCAAGTATGAGTATTATGCGCCCAATTATACACCATCCTGCTGGATTCACGGTTATTACGGAAAAAATCATGGCGACCTTAACGTTGTCGGTGCTCTTGAAAATTCCTGCAATATATTTTTCTTTGAAACCGGCAGAAGGCTTAAAATTAACAAAATTAATGAATACGCAAAAATGTTTGGATTTGGCGCTGAAACAGGCATTGAAATAGGTGGAGAATCGGCAGGCGTGGTTGCGGGACCGAAAGAACGCGCGGAAACGGGCGGCGAATGGTATCCTGCAGATACTATTCAGGCGGCAATTGGACAGTCTGATAACAAATTTACAATTTTGCAGCTTGCGAATTATTGCGCGGCTCTCGCAAACAAAGGAACGCTTTATAAGCCGTATCTTGTCAGCTCTGTTGTATCGGGCAAAACAGGACAGAAAATTAAAAAGGCGTCTCCGCAGGTTATCAGGCAAATTGATATTGACGATAAATATTGGAATGTTGTTCATGAAGGTATGCTTGCCGTTACAACGGAAGGCAGCACGGCATCGGTTTTTGAGGATGCTCCGTACTCTGTGGGCGGCAAAACGGGAACGGCGCAGACCAGCAGCATCAAAAACGACAGTTTATTTATAGCTTATGCGCCTTATGACGAACCAAAAATTGCCGTTGCCTGCATAATTGAAAACGGTGGTATTTTGGGAGAAGGTAATCAGGTTGTCGGCGTAGCGAAAAAAATTTTTGACAGTTATTTTGTCGGGAGTGAAGGAAATATAAACAGCGAACAAATCGAATATAACAAGCTGCTTAAATAATATACAATTGGGAGGAAATATATATGGAATGTTGTAGAATTAAAGGAATAAAAAACGGCTTTAGAATAGTCGTTTCACAGGACGCTCCGTTCGAAGAGCTGATTAATGAAATAACCGAAAAAGTCGGTAATACAATGGAGCTTTTCAGGCTCAAAAAGGAGCTTGTGGTTGAGGTTGAACGTGGAAATTTAACGCATGAAAACAAATGCGAAATAACAAAGAAGCTCCTAAACATGCTTGATTTTAAGGCAATCATAACCTTTATAGACGAGCGTGAAATAGAAAAACGTAAAGCAGAGATTAAGGAAACAATATATCATGAAGGAACACTTCGTTCAGGACAGAATATTGTTTCGGAGGGGCACCTGATTGTACTTGGCGATGTAAATCCGGGTGCGGAAATATCGGCGGTAGGCAATATTGTGGTACTTGGTCAGCTTAAAGGAATTGCCCACGCAGGGGCGGAAGGCGACAAAAATGCCACAGTAGCGGCACTTAAATTGATACCCACACAGCTCAGAATTGCGGATATTATAACACGCGCACCCGAAAATGACGTAAGCACCGAATATTATCCTGAAATCGCGAAAATAAAAGACGGAAGTATATATACATATCCTCTTTGTAAAACAAAATAAATAATTTATGATATTATTTGAGAATTTAATTTAATAAAATTTTCAAAAAGGTATGGACTAATTGTAAAAAATGTGGTAAAATATATAGTGAATTAATTTGTGGAGGTTATAAGATGAGTGAAGTAATAGTTATAACATCCGGTAAAGGCGGCGTAGGAAAAACCACAACGACGGCAAACATAGGTACTGCTCTTGCGATGGCAGGCAAAAAAGTCGTTCTTGTTGACGCCGATATCGGACTTAGAAACCTTGATCTTGTTATGGGGCTTGAAAACAGAGTTGTTTATGATCTTGTAAATGTTATTGAAGGAACGTGCAGAGTAAAACAGGCGCTTATTAAGGACAAGCGTCATGACAGTTTATATATGCTTCCTGCTGCGCAAACGAGAGATAAAGATGCGGTTACCGCAGAGCAGATGAAAGAGCTGTGCGTTACCCTTAAGGAAGATTTTGATTATGTTATTCTTGACTGTCCGGCAGGTATAGAGCAGGGCTTTAAAAACGCGATAGCAGGCGCGGATAAAGCTATTGTTGTTACAACCCCGGAGGTTTCGGCAGTAAGAGACGCCGACAGAATTATAGGTCTTCTTGAAGCAAACGAAATCAGAGACCCTAAGCTTCTTGTAAACCGTGTAAGGATAAATATGGTAAAATCCGGTGAAATGATGTCAGTTGAGGATATTGTAGAGCTTCTCGCAATAGGACTTATAGGCGTTGTGCCTGATGATACAAGCATTATTACCACAACAAATAAGGGCGAGCCTGCCGCAATGAGCGACAAATCGCTTCCGGGAAAGGCGTACAGAAATATTGCGGCAAGACTTATGGGTGAGGAAGTGCCGCTTATGGAGCTTGACAAAAAAGGTATTTTTGGCAGGCTTAAAGAGCGCTTTTCAAAAAAAGGCTGATTTTGAATGGAGGGAAATTAAGTCTGAAAAATATTTGTTTTTCAGGCGAAAAGTTTTAGGCCTTTTATTTAAGCTTGAAACTTTCAAAAATTTTACAGAAAGGCAAGGTTATAAAAATGTTTGAAAATTTTTTTAAGCTCTTCTCTTCGGATAAATCAACAGGCGGTGTTGCGAAAGATAGGCTTCAGGTTCTTCTTAAAATGGATCGTGAAAGCACTTCCGCCATACCTGAGGATATTATGGAAAAACTTCGTGAGGAGCTTATGCAGGTTATAAATAAGTATCTTGAAATAGAGCAAAATGATCTTGACGTTAAGTTTGAGCGTAACACGGACAGCGAAGGCAGAGTAAGTACTGCGCTTGTAGCGAATATTCCGATTAACAAGGCAAAAATAAAATCGAAATAATTTAGTTTTTAAAATATTATACGAAAGGAAAACAGTAATATGAATATTGCCCTTATTGCACAGGATAAGAAAAAAGAACTTATGGTACAGTTTTGTATTGCTTATAAATTTATTTTAGACAAGCATAATTTGTGTGCTACGGGAACTACGGGAAGACTTGTTTCCGAAGCAACCGGGCTTGCGGTTCACAAATTTCTGTCAGGGGCACAAGGTGGAGACCAGCAGATAGCGGCAAGGATTTCATGCAACGAAATAGATATGGTGCTGTTTTTCCGTGATCCTCTCGATTCACTTCCGCACGAACCCGATATATCAACGTTGCTTAAACTTTGCGATATACATAATATACCGATTGCGACAAATGTTGCAACCGCTGAAGTGCTTATACATGGTCTTGAACGCGGTGACCTTGAGTGGCGTGATATTGTAAATCCAAAATCAAATACAGGTATTTCATAAAAAAACAAGCGGAAAAAACTCCGCTTAATTTTTTTTCAAAATCAAAACAATTACGGCAGTTTTATTGGATGTATCAATTTAAAACTGCCGCCGTTTTTATTTTTACTCAGCTGAAAAACTGTCTTTGCCTACTCCGCAAAGAGGACATTCAAAATCTTCGGGCAAATCCTCCCATTTTGTTCCGGGAGCAATGCCGTTTTCGGGCGAGCCCGCTTCTTCATCATAAACCCAGCCGCATACATCGCATACGTATTTCATTCGATTCACCTCCATTATTTTTATTATTAAAATAATCTAAGCGCAGATGCCCCCGTCTCTAAGGCGGTAGGATCCATTTCAAAATTTCAATGGAAGTTTTAATCTCACGTTGAAATTTTGAGAAGCTAACGCTTTCTGCGCTTGCTTGCAATCTATCCGGGGCTTTGCTCTACCTCAGCAAAGTAGGAGCGTTGCTCCGATTTAAAATCACTTTTGTAAAACAAAATCCGATTTTGGGTGTTTACAAAGAGGACAAACCCAGTCGTCCGGAAGCTTCTCAAAGGGTACGCTTTCGACTTCCTCGTCGTAAATATAGCCGCAGATTTTACATACCCATACCTTACCCGCAGATTCTTTTATCTGAGGTTTGGGCTTAATATGCTCAAAGTAGTAAGAATATGTTACGGAAGGAGCGTTTGAAAGCATATCGCTTTCGGTAATTTCGGCAATAAACAGGGTATGAGTGCCAAGGTCCTCCGTTTTTACAACTTTTGCCGAAATAAACGCGTTTGTGTATTTTGGTATGTAATAGATACCGTTTTCGCTTCGCAAAAGCACGTCGTTTTTCTCAAACTTATTGACATCTTTGCCGCTTTTAAAGCCGAAATGCTCAAACACACGGAACGGAACGTCTTCTGTCAGAACGGAAACGTTAAATAAGCCTGTGTTGATAATCATATCGTGAGTATAATTTTTCTTGTTGACAGCAATGGAAATTCTTGTGGGATTTTCCGCAACCTGCATAACAGTGTTTATGATACAGCCGTTATCCTTGCTGCCGTCTTTTGCCGTAAGCACAAACAGCCCGTAGCTGAGCTTCTGAAAAGCAACTGTATTTATAACGCCCGGAGCGGTAGAAACAGTATCGTCATTTTTATGAATGTCTTTGTAAACCGCGTCGGCAAGCGCTTCGATTTTTTGAAGTCCGTCGTTTTTAAGGCTTGATTTTATAGTAACCCCTTCTTCAAGGAAGGTCGTATTTTTAAGCCCCGACAACAGCTCTTTCATAAGCTTGCCGCTTGTGGGAGCCCATGAACCGTTTTCAATAAAAGATATTGTACGGTTTCCGAGATTATGCGCCGCAAGGTCATGAAGCAAATCCTCCATTTTTACAAAAATACCGGCGTTATACGTGGTTGACGCAAAAATAAGATGACTGTATTTAAAGCAGGCGGCAATGATTTCGGAAGCGTGAGTTACCGAAACGTCGAACATAACGGTTTTTATTCCCTTTTCACGCAGTTTTGAAGAAACAATTTCCGCCGCGTTTTCGGTGTTTCCGTAAACGGAAGCATACGCAATTACAACGCCGGTTTCTTCGGGTGAATATGTGCTCCATTTCGTGTATTTTGCGATAAAGTCGCTGATGTGCTTTCTCCATACAAAGCCGTGAAGCGGACAAATCATCTCAATTTCAAGCGCAGCCGCTTTTTTCAGCACAGCCTGAACCTGAGCGCCGTATTTGCCGACAATGTTTGTGTAATAACGCCTTGCCTCAAGCATATAATCGGCAGAAAAGTCAACCTCATCGGCAAAAATGGCGCCGTTAAGCGCGCCGAAAGTGCCAAATGCGTCAGCCGAAAACAGAGTTTTTGAGGTTATATCATAGGTCATCATAACTTCAGGCCAATGAACCATGGGCGCCATAATAAAGGTAAGCTCATGCGTGCCTATTTTTAAGGTATCGCCTTCTTTAACAATATTAAAATCTGACTTAACATCAAAAAACTGAGCCATCATTTTGGCGGTTTTATCGTTACAAACAATTTTCGCGTCAGGATAAATTTTAAGGAGCTGTTCGAGCGTTGCCGAATGGTCGGGCTCCATATGCTGGACAACAATATAGTTAAGGCTTTCGCCGCAGAGAGCGTGGGAAACGTTTTCAAAGAATACTTTTCCGACAGCTTTGTCAACCGTGTCAAAAAGGACGTTTTTACCATCGCTTTTTAAAAGGTAAGAATTATAAGAAACACCTTTATTAAGCGGATAAACGCCTTCAAATATGGATATGCGGCGGTCGTTTCCGCCAACCCAGATAAGGTCGTTGCTAATTTTTTTTGTACAATGCATTTATTTATTCAATCCTTTCAGTTAATATATGTTATCTCAATAAAAAGCTTAAAGCTTTTGCCCAAGTTTTACCGAAGGAAGAGCGTTAAGCGTAAGCTCAGCCTTTTTGCCGCTTAAAAATTCATAGTACCCGGCGCAGGCAATCATAGCGGCGTTGTCGGTGCAAAGCACAGGTTCGGGATAATAAAGTTTAAAGCCCTTTTTTTCGGCTTCTTTCGTCATTTTTTCGCGTAAACGCGTGTTTGAAGCAACACCTCCGGCAAGGCAAACGGTGTTTACGTTTTTTTGTTTGGCGGCGGCTATTGTATTGCCTATAAGTATATCGATGACAGCCTCCTGAAATGAAGCTGCAATATCGGCGCGGCAAATTTTTTCGCCTTTTTGCTCCATATTATGCACATAATTCATAACAGCAGTCTTTACGCCGCTGAAGCTGAAATCAAAACAATCGTCAAACCGTACTCTCGGAAACTTAACCGCTTTACCGTTACCTTCTTTTGAAAGCTTATCAATTTTTGGTCCTCCCGGATAGCCCAGACCAAGCACACGAGCAATTTTATCGTATGCTTCACCTGCGGCGTCGTCACGTGTCCTGCCAAGGATTTCAAAATTCAGATAGTCATCGGCGTAAACTATATGACTGTGACCGCCGGACGCGACAAGACAAATAAAGGGCGGTTTAAGCTCTTTATGAGCAAGGTAATTTGCCGCGATATGTCCTTCAATATGGTGTACGGGCACAAGTGGTAAACCTGCGGCGTACGCAAGCGATTTCGCAAAAGAAACACCGACCAGAAGGGCGCCGACAAGTCCCGGACCTGCCGTAACCGCAATAGCCGAAAGCCCGGAAAGGCTGACGTTTGCTTCTTTAAGTGCCTTTTCGGTAACAGTATAAATAGCCTCAGTATGTTTTCTGGAAGCAATTTCCGGCACTACGCCGCCATAATACGAGTGTATATCAATTTGCGATGCGATAATGTTTGAAAGTATGTCCTTGCCGTCCGCCACGACAGCTGCTGCGGTTTCATCGCAGGAGCTTTCAATTCCGAGAATAAGTTTTTTCATATTTATATTTATGCCTTTCTGTAAAAACCAAAAATAACCTTTAATTAATTATAGCATCTTTTTTATTTAAAGTCAATTGTTTGAAAACGTATTTTAAAACTTTTATTTAAAAAATATATTTTTCTCTTGATTTTAGAAGTATAATATAGTATAATAAAAAGGGATTTTATGTAAAAATAAAAAAAGAAGGAGGCATCGCAATGAACGAATTGAAACGTATTTTTAGCGGAACAGATAAACTCTTGCTTTTTGTGGTTATTTTATCCGCGCTTTTCGGGATTATGGCGATAATGTCGTCAACCAGAATATATGAAACAAATAAATACGTGATTGTGCAGTGCGGTGCTTTTATAGTGGGGCTTATCGCTCTTTTTGTGGTTATGATTCCGGATTATAATTCTTTTCCCGCTGTAGCGAAATATTTTTATGCTTTAAGTATATTTTTGCTTTTGCTTGTCCTTTTTATAGGCACAGGCGAGGAGGAAGCGGGAGCAAAAAGCTGGATACGTTTCGGAGCGGTGGGCGTGCAGCCTTCCGAATTTGTCAAAATATTGTTCATCATAACCTTTTCAAGCCATCTCTCCGCCGTTGAAGAATATGTTAATTCGCCCATTCCGCTTATGGGGCTTTTCGCGCATGGCGGGCTTATTATATTGCTTATACTTTTTCAGCCGGATTATGGTACGGCAATGGTGTATATTTTTATGATGCTTTGCATGCTCTTTGCCGCGAAATTAAGCTATAAATATATTATCGGAGCTTTCGGAGCGTTTTTGCCGGTAAGCGTTATTATGTGGTTTTTTGTTTTGAAACCGTATCAGAAAGATCGCTTTCTCGATTTTATTCATCCGGAGCGAGATATGGTCGGCTCGGGTTATCACGTTGTACAGTCAAAGGTCGCGATAGGCTCCGGCGGAATAATCGGTAAAGGTCTTTTTCGCGGCACGCTTATTCAGTCGGGAGCGCTTCCCGCAAGCCATACGGATTTTATTTTCTCATCCGTTGCCGAGGAGTTTGGTTTTGTCGGCTGTTCGATTGTAATAGGGTTGCTTTTTATAATAATTTTTAAATGTATATATACCGCGTCCGCTTCAAGAACAAGCATTGGCTCATATATGTGTATAGGTGTCGCGGCAATGTTTGTTTTTCATGTATATGAAAATATTGCCATGTGTATGGGACTTATGCCGGTAACGGGCATACCGCTGCCGTTTTTCAGCTATGGCGGCTCGTCGCTTGTAACAGCTTTTGTGGCGGTCGGTCTTGTTATGAATGTATCCTCAAGAACGGGTACAGCAACTATTCAGTAAAGAAAGGCTATGAGTTTTTATGGATAACAGGTGTATCGGAGTGTTTGATTCGGGGCTGGGCGGTCTTACCTGCGTTAAAGAAATTATGAAGATACTTCCGAATGAAAATATAGTATATTTTGGCGATACGGGCAGAGTTCCTTACGGAACAAGAAGCGCCGAAACGCTTATAAAATATACTGTAAGCGATATACGTTTTTTAAAGCAGTTTAACCCGAAGCTTATTGTGATTGCCTGCGGAACGGCAAGCGCAACGGCGCTTGATGTGGTTAAAAATAAATTTGACGTAAACATTATGGGAGTGGTTGTTCCTTCCGCGTCTGCCGCCGCAGCCGCTACCAAAAACGGCAGGATAGGCGTTATCGGCACAAGCAGAAGCATAAATTCGGGAAAATACGAACAGACGCTTAAATCAATAGACAAAGGTTTTAAAGTTTTTTCAAAAGCCTGTCCTATGTTTGTTCCTCTCGTCGAAAACGGGTATCTTGACGCGAAGGTTACATATATGATAGCCGAAGAATATCTTGCTCCGCTTATAAGCGCAAAGGTTGATACAATAATTCTCGGCTGCACGCATTATCCGCTTATAAAAAAAGTTATCGGGGATATTGTCGGAGAAAGCGTAACCCTTATCGACTCCGGTAAAGAGGTTGCGAGGCAGATTCGCTTTGAAATAGAGTCGGGCAAGGTGGAGGCGGCAGGAGAGCATTCCGGTAACCGTTTTTATATAAGCGACAGAGTCGAAAGCTTTACCGATATGGCGGAAATGTTCCTTGAAACAAAAATTGAGGGTGAAGTTGAAAAAATAGATATTGAAAAATATATGGTCTGATATTTTGAGGAAGTACGAATGAAAATAAATATAAAGGTTATGTATATTAATGCGCTGCAAGGTGAAGAAGGTGAATGTTGCCGGTTTTCGTGCGAGGGAGAGCTTTACGGAAGGGCAGATAAAACATTTTTAAAATATACCGAGCCGGAAGAAAACGGCGGCGGAAGGGTGGTTCTGAGAGCGGAAAAAAATGTTGTTACAATGAACAGACAGGCAGACGCGGTTTCAAGCTTCAGGTTTGAAAAAGGCAAAACGCATTTAAGCCGTTATTTTACGCCTTACGGTACATTTTTAACAAGTGTGACAACAAACACTCTTACAGTGCGGCAAAGTGAAGCGGGTGGAAAAATTGAAATGGAATATTTGCTTACCGTTGCCGGTGACAGTCTTGACAGTCCTTCTGCTGAAAAAATGGAAAACAAATTAAGTATTTCATATTTTGTAATATAAAAATAAAAAGGAAGAAAGAACGTATGAAAAACATTGTTGAGGAAATTAAAAATCAGATTAACGTAATTATAACCGAAGCTTTTGAGAAAACCGGTGCTTCGTGTGATTTTCCCTGTGGATTTGTAATTGAAAAGCCCAGAGAAAAAGCTCACGGCGATTTTTCGGCAAACATCGCGATGCTGCTCGCCAAACCGCTCGGAAAGGCACCAAGAGTTATTGCGCAGGAGCTTCTGTCGGTTATGGATTTTTCGGATAGCTTTATTGAAAAAGCCGAAATTGCCGGTCCCGGCTTTATAAACTTTTTTTTAAACGGCAGACAAAGAGAAAAAGCGGTTAAAATAATTCTGGAGGAAGGTAAGGATTACGGAAAAAGTGACAACTTAAAGGGCAAAAAAATTATGGTTGAGTTTGTAAGCGCAAATCCGACGGGACCTATGCATATGGGCAACGCCAGGGGAGGAGCGCTCGGAGACAGCCTTGCCGCCGTGCTTGAATACGCGGGCGCTGATGTTACGAGAGAGTTTTATTTAAACGATGCCGGCGCGCAGATAGTTAAGCTCGCGAAATCGCTTGACGCAAGATTTATGCAGCATTTTCTGGGCGAGGACGCCGTGGAATTTCCGGAGGACGGTTATCACGGTAATGATATAAAAGAGCATATGGAGCGTTTTATTGCAGAAACGGGAGATAAATACTTAAATGTTCCGGAGGAAGAACGAAAAAAAGTAATTACCGATTATGTTCTTGAAAAAAATATCGCGGCGCTTCATACCGACCTTGAGGCTTATAAAATACATTATGACGTATGGTTTCCCGAAAGCGACCTCTATAAAAGCGGCGAGGTTGATGAAACCATAGAACAGCTTAAAAAATCGGATTATACCTACGAAAAGGACGGAGCTTTATGGTTCAAATCAACCGAATTCGGGCTTGAAAAGGACGATGTGCTTGTAAGAAACACCGGCATACCGACATATTTTGCGGTTGATATTGCCTATCACAGAAACAAATTTCTTATAAGAGGCTTTGACAAGGTTATAAACGTATGGGGCGCGGACCATCACGGTCATGTGGCGAGAATGAAGGGCGCCATGCAGGCGCTCGGAATAAATCCCGACAGGCTTCATGTTGTGCTTATGCAGCTTGTAAGGCTTATGCAGGACGGTGAGGTTGTAAGAATTTCAAAGCGTACCGGAAATATGATAACCTTAAACGACCTTATTGATGAAATCGGGCTTGAACCCGCAAGGTTTTTCTTTAATCTTCGTCAGGCGGAAAGTCACCTTGAGTTTGACCTTGACCTTGCGAAAAGTAAGACAAGCGAAAACCCCGTTTTTTATGTTCAATATGCTCACGCCAGAATATGCAGCGTTCTGAGGCTTCTTGAAAGTGAGGGCGTGAAGCTGAAAAATGCTGAAGATATTAATTTCTCGCTTCTTTCGGCGGAGGAGGAAAAAGAGCTTATTGATAAGCTTGCGGCATATCCCGAAGAGCTTGCGGCTGCCGCGGAGCATTACGACCCTTCAAGGCTTACAAGATACGCCGTTGAGCTTGCGTCAGCTTTTCACAGCTTTTATAACGCCTGCCACATAAATGGCGTGGAGAAAGAGCTTATGCAGGCGAGGCTTGCGCTTGCGGTATGCGTTAAGACGGTGCTTTACTCCGACCTTTCATTGCTTGGCGTTGAAGCCCCCGAAAAGATGTAGAAAAGGGAGAAAAGATATGTTACTTGCGATAGATATAGGTAATACACATATTGTAATAGGTGGTTTTGAAGACGAAAAACTACAGTTTGTTTCAAGAATATCTACAAACGTCCGCAAAACCACAGACGAATACGCTTCAAAGCTGCGCTCGGTGCTCACGCTTCACGGCGCGAGCGCCTACATTATAAACGGAGCGGTCATTTCATCGGTTGTGCCGCCGATAAGCAGTATAATGAAAGAGGCGATAAAGCTTGTTTATGGAGTGGAGCCTTTAATAGTCAGTCCCGGCATAAAAACAGGGCTTAATATGTATGTGGAAAATCCCGCTTCGGTCGGTGCGGACCTTATATGCGCTTCCGTTGGAGCGAAAGCGCACTATAAAATGCCTGCCGTTATTATTGATATGGGTACTGCAACGAAAATGATAATTCTCGATAAGGACGGCGCTTTTTCAGGCGTTACAATAGCGCCCGGTGTTGAAATCGCGCTTAAAGCGCTTGCCGGCGGAACAGCGCAGCTTCCGCAGATTGATTTAAACGCCGAAGCGGTCTTAATAGGCAAAAACACAATAGAATGTATGCGTTCGGGAGTAATTTTCGGTAACGCCTCAATGATTGACGGTATGATAGACCGCTTTGAGGACGAGCTTAAAGCCAGCCTTACAAAAATCGCGACAGGAGGGCTTTCGGGAGTTATAATTCCGCACTGCAAACACAAAATTACTTTAAACAGCAGCCTTGTGCTTGAAGGTCTGCGCATAATATACGAAAAAAACAAAAAAATAAAAAAATAAAAACCATGTTAAACTTTGCGTTGTATTTCTTTAAACAGAAAACGACAGCATTAAAAATAATGGAGGAATTATTATGAACAAAGAAAACAACTTGAAACAAAACGCAACGTCAACCGAAAAATTGGTGATGTATGCAATCCTTACGGCAATTGTAGTTGTACTGCAGTGGCTCGGCTCGTTTATACACTTTGGTGTATTTTCGATTAACCTCGCGCTTGCGCCCATAATTATCGGGGCCGCAATTGGAGGACCGATAACCGGCGCATGGCTCGGTCTTGTGTGCGCAGCTGTCATTTTGTATAAAGACAGCGGTCCCTTTCTTGCTGTAAATGTCGCGGGTACTGTCATTACAGTGCTTTTAAAGGGTGTTTTGTCAGGCCTTCTTGCGGGAGTGACGTATAAGCTTATTGAAAGTAAAAACCGCCTTGCGGCAGTAGTGGCGTCGGGCATTGTTTGCCCCGTTGTAAATACAGGCATATTTTTATTGGGCTGCAAAGTATTTTTTATGGAACAGCTTAAAGGCTGGGGTTTTACATCAATATGGAAGTATATGGTACTCGGAATAGGTATGAATTTTGTTATTGAGCTTCTGATTAACCTTGTTTTAAGCTCGGTAATTGTAAGGCTTATTGAAATTAAAATAAACAAGAAATATTGAAAAGAGGAAAAATATTGTTACCTGTAATTGACGCTCATTGTCACATATATCCTGACAAAATCGCCGCGAAAGCGACCGCCGCAACGGAGGTTTTTTACGGCATTAATCATACCGAGCTTGACGGTACGGTTTCTCTGCTTATTAAGGAGGGCACAAAAGCAGGCGTAAGTCATTTTGTGGTGCAGTCCGTCGCGACAACGCCTCAGCAGGTTTCGTCAATCAATCGCTTTATTGCGGAAACGGTCAAAAAAAGCGGCGGCAGATTTACGGGGCTCGGAACGCTTCACCCCGACAGCGCCGATATTAAGGGCGATATTGAGGAGCTTATTTCCCTTGGACTTAAAGGAGTAAAGCTTCACCCTGATATTCAGCGTTTTAAGATTGACGATTACCGTTGCCTTAAAATATATGAAAATTGTGAAGGAAAGCTGCCGATTCTTATACATACGGGGGATAGTCGATATGATTATTCCAACACAAACAGGCTTATGCCGATACTCGAAATATATAAAGAGCTTACGGTAATAGGCGCTCATTTCGGCGGCTGGTCTCTTTGGGAAAAGGCGACAAAAGAGCTTTCCGTGAAAAAATTTCCAAACTTTTATGTGGATTGCTCGTCCGCTTTTTACGCGCTTTCGGACGAAAAAATAAAAGAGCTTATTTTCGATTACGGAGATGACAGAGTGCTTTTCGGAACGGATTATCCTATGTGGAATCCGAGAGTTGAAGTTAAGCGTTTTTTGTCACTCGGTTTAAGCGAAAAGACACAGGAAAAAATTTTGTACAAAAATGCCTGCAAGCTGTTTGGAATCGAAATGCCCGAACCTGTTGCGGACGAAAAAATTGATTTGGAGCTTTAAAATGACAGATAAAGGGCTTATAAAAGAGCTTTTCAGCCGTACAGGGGTAAATTTCTTAATTAAACGGTCGTCAAGAAAAACATTAGCCGTTTATTTTACTATGGGGAAAGCCCCGGAAATACGTTGTAATTACAACTTTCCGGACAAAATAATAATTGATTTTATATTAAAAAATAATAATAAAATTATGCGGAAATTGCATAAGACAGAAGTTACAGACGCAAAGTTTAAACCGGAAATCGGCGGAAAAGTTATGTTTTTGGGCGAGGAATATGACATAATGTCAGGAAATGGTTGCAAATTTGACCGTGAGAAAAAAATTTTTTATGTACCGAAGGACGGCAATGCGTCCAATATAAAAACTTTTTTTGAACAGAAATGCAGAGAAAAGCTTAAAGATATTGTTTTATCCGACAGGCTGCCATATTTTTCTGAGATTATGGGATTACGTCCTGTTAAAGCTTCAATAGGCAGAGCAAAAACCTCGTGGGGTGTTTGCGGCGGACAAAATGTGAGATTTTCGTTTTATCTTGCCATTGCGGATATGAAAACGATTGATTATGTTATTGTTCATGAGCTTGCTCATTTAAGACACAAAAATCACGGAAAAGGATTTTGGAATGAGGTTGAAACATTTTTCCCCGATTATAAAGTGTCAAGAGCAAAACTGAAAACTTATTCAAAGGCAATATTTTAAGTTTTTAAGAGGTTGTGGCATACCGATTTTAAAAATCGGTATGCCACAACCCATTTGTGTGTGAAGAAAAAATATTGCTTAAGCGGACAAACTGAGCCCTGGGCTGTCAGTTTATGGGGGAGGGAAATATACCATTTCCGAGAACAAGTTCGAGCATCAAATATTTTCTTCGGTAAGACGTTTTTTTTCAGCCTCCTGAATTTCAGGGAAAGCCGAAAGCATAGGCTCGATTTTTTTATGTTTAATGTTTCTGTCAACGTAGTTGTGGGTAAGCTTAATTACAAGCCCCGAAAGAGATAAAACGCCGATTAAGTTTGGCATCATCATAAGTCCGTTAAAGGTATCCGAAATATCCCAGGCAAGCGACGAAGTAAGGACAGCTCCGAACATAACCATTACAACGTGCATAATTTTAAATATAACCGTACTCTTTGTGCCAAACAGATATTCCCACGCTTTTGTGCCGTAATGAGACCAGCCGAGAACTGTTGTAAAGGCAAACAAAAACATTGCAATCGCAATAAATTTTGAGCCTATATGTCCCCAAGCAAAAACGCTGTCAAACGCCGCGCCGACAAGAACAGCGTCCGAAGCCGCGGAAATTTCGCCGGTCGCGAGGTTATATACTCCCGAAGTCAAGATAACAAGCGCTGTCATTGTACAAACAACCATTGTGTCGGCAAACACTTCAAATATGCCCCACATACCCTGCTGTACAGGCTCGATTACATTTGAATTTGAGTGTACCATAACCGACGAGCCGAGACCTGCTTCATTTGAGAAAACACCTCTTTTAAAGCCTTGAGTCATAACCGTGCTTATAACATATCCCACACCGCCGCCGAGAGCCGCGATAGGCTTAAAGGCGTTTACAAAAATCGCTTTAAACGCGGCGCCTATATGTGCGAAATTTGTGCCGATAATTATAAGTGAGCCAATTACAAAAACAATAACCATAAAAGGAACGACTTTTTCGGCAAACGAAGCGATACGCTTTAACCCGCCAAGTATGATAAGACCCGCGAGAATCATAATTATGACGCCTATTATTATACTGTAAAGAGATACGGCACTGTCACCGGAGCCCATAACCGTTACGCTCGACAAGGCTTTAATATCAAAAGCCGAGGTTATGTTCGCTACAATTTTATTAACCTGTCCCATACAGCCGATACCGAAAGAAGCGAGAACCGCGAAAATTGAGAACAGCACAGCAAGGACAGAGGCAAGACCGCCGCAGCCCTTGAACTTTCCAAGACCGTCTTTTATGTAATACATAGCGCCGCCCGACCATTCGCCGTCAGCGTTTTTGCGGCGGTAGTATATACCTAAAATGTTTTCGGAGTAATTTGTCATCATACCGAAAAACGCCGCAATCCACATCCAGAATACAGCTCCCGCGCCGCCGATATGAATTGCCGCGGCAACTCCGGCAATATTACCTGTGCCGATTGTTGCGGCAAGAGCAGTACAAAGCGCCTGGAAAGGCGAAATCGCTTTTCCTTTTGTGTGAGCGATTACTTTTTTGTCAAAAAGGCTGCCAATAGTGTTTTTCCACCAGTGCTTAATGTGAGATACCTGAAAAAACTTTGTGCATAAGGTTAAAATGATACCCGACGCAATAAGCAGCCAAACGCCGATTTTCGTCCAGACAAATGTGTTGATAACATCGTTAAAATCCGCTAATTTTTCCAAGAAAAACATATATATTCCTCCTATAATAATATACAAAAAAACGGGCTGTGAAAACTCACATCCCGGCAAAAGAAAAATACAAAAATATAAATTTATATTATGTATCCGTCCTTTTGCCTGAGAGATTAGCCGGCTGTTGTTATGCCGGCGTTGCACCTTCGGCACCCGCTTTTTTCGGCGGGCTTCTCCGGATAGCCATCTGCATACAGTCCTCACCCTTTTGCATAAAGGGAACCTGAGAGTGTTACTCCTTCGGTTGCGTAAACGCATTTCCTGCATACGTCATCTGACTTTATTAACTGTTTAAGTATAGCATATTATTTTAAAATTGTCAATACTTTTAACAAATTTGTAATAAAGATTGACTTTAAAAAAATCTTGTAGTATAATATATCTGTAAGTTTTTAAATAACCGGAGGTTGTCAAGAAGAATGGACAAGCTTTTTATGTGCGGCTTTTTTGCGGACGGAAAGAATATTTATAATGGTCAGGCAATAAAAACACATGAAACATATAATTTGCTGAAAGATAAATTCGGAAAAGAAAAAATTGATTATGTTGATACTTATAATTGGAAAAAACGTCCATTAAACCTTATAAAAAATTTTTTTGTAAAAGCAAAAAAAGCCGGTTACATTATTATGCTTCCCGCGCATAACGGCGTTAAAGTTTTTTCGTTGCTGTTACTGATTGCGAAAAAAATATTTAAGTGTAAAATATATTACGATGTTATAGGCGGCTGGCTGCCCGAAATGACAAAGAAAAACATAAAGCTTGAAAAGCGCCTTAAACGGTTTGACGGCATATGGGTTGAAACAAAAAATATGAAGGCTGCGCTTGAGAATCAAGGCTTTACGAATATAGGTATAGTGCCTAATTTTAAAAATATAACCCCTCTTAAAGAGGAAGAGCTTATTTTTAATACGGAAAAACCGTTTAAATTTTGTTTTTTTGCGAGAGTTACAAAGGAAAAAGGTGTTGAAGAGGCTGTTAAGGCAATTAAAGAAATCAACAAAAAATACGGTAACAATACGGCAGTGCTTGATATATACGGACCGGTTAATTCTGATTACACCGAAGGTTTTGAAAAACTAAAAGTGAGTTTTGATAAAAGTATAAGGTATATGGGTGTTGTGCCGCCGGAAAAAAGCGTTGAAACAATTAAAAATTATTTCGCGCTTCTTTTTCCGACAAAATTTTATACGGAAGGCGTCCCGGGTACGATTGTTGACGCTTACGCGGCAGGCGTCCCGGTTATAACGTCAAGATGGCAAAGCTGCTTTGATATTTTTGAGGAAAACATAACAGGGCGCAGCTTTGAGTTTGAAAATTATGAGGATTTTTTTGAAAAATTATCAGAAGCGGTGGGGCAGCCGGAGGATTTTTTAAAAATGAAAAAAAATTGTATTAACTTGTCTGCCTCATACACTCCCGAATACGCAATAAAAAAAATAGAAAAATTATTTGATAAAAATTAAGGATGATATGCCGTGAGTTTTAATATATATAATCTTAAAAAATGGTATCTTATGCTTACCGGCAAAAGTATACTTCATGTTGATCAAGATATAGGAAAAATTTTTGAGACAGATAGAATAAAAGGATATTATAACAACCTTACCGATAAAGTTACAATGGAGCCGGAGCTTTTAACGAATGAGAAATTGCCGGAGCTGAAAACGGAAAGCGGCGAAACAGTTTTTTTCCCCGTCGCTGTTTTTCAATACGGACTTGGCGCGTATGACCTTTATTTACAGACGGCGGATAATAAATATATTGATAAATTTAATCAATGTGTAAAGTGGACGATGGCAAATCAAGAAGAAAGCGGCGCTTGGAGTAATTTTTTCTTTGTATATAAAGATAATCCGTATGGCGCGATGTGCCAGGGAGAAGGAGCGTCGCTGCTTTTAAGAGCGTATAAGGAAACAAATGATGAAAAATATCTTGAAGCGGCAAGGAAAGCGATAGCCTTTATGCTTAAAGATGTGAAGAACGGCGGTACAACAAGTTATGACGGTGAAGATGTTATTCTTCTTGAATATACACATTTAAAACCTGTTATGAACGGTTGGATATTTGCTCTTTGGGGGCTTTACGATTTTAATATTGTTTCTCCCGAAGAGGAAAATATTAATGTCTATGAGAAAACGCTAAATTCTCTTATAAAGTATTTGCCGAGTTTTGACGGCAAATATTGGAGTATGTACGATTTGGATGGTAAAATTGCAAGCCCGTTTTATCATAACCTTCATATTGCGCAGATGCAGGCTGTGTATAAAATTACAGGTGAGAAAATATTTGCGGATTACGCGGAAAAATGGAAGAACGATAGCAAAAGCAAGATAAAAAAAGCGAGAGCTTTTGTAAAAAAAGCTTTTCAGAAAATAGCAGAGTAGGTTGTTAAATGAAAAGAGTTTTATGTATAGTCGGAGGAATGAATGCGGGCGGCGCGGAAACATTCCTTATGAAAGTTTACCGCAGACTTGATAAAAATAAATACCAAATGGATTTTGCGGTTGCAAACGATGGCTGTTATGATGAAGAAATACGCCTTATGGGCGGAAAAATATTTAAAATAACACCTAAAAGTCAAGGGTTTTTGAAAAATTTTTTGTCGGTGAAAAAACTTGTCAAAAACGAGGGGTATAAATATGTTTTGCGTACATCGCAACATTCGCTTTCGGCAATGGAGCTTTTGGCGGCAAGGCTTGGAGGAGCTAAGAAGCTTATTTACAGGTCAAGTAATTCAAACACAATAGACGGGAGCAAAAAAGGCTTATTATTACATAAATTATGCGGCTTTATGCCGATATTTTTTGCGAATGTGCGTATTGCGCCTTCAACAGAGGCAGCTGAATTTATGTTTGGAAAAGACTGCGTAAAAAAAGGTAAAGCAACAATTTTAAACAATGGTATTGACATGAGGATTTTTAACTATAATGGGCAAAACAGAAACGAATGTCGTGAAGAATTTAAGCTTAAAAATAAGTTTGTTGTAGGTCATATCGGAAGGTTTAGCGCACAAAAAAATCATGACTTTTTGCTTGAAATATTTGCTGAAATAAAGAAAAAAAAAGAAGATTCAATCCTTTTAATTGTCGGTGGAGGCGAGCTTGAAGCAGAAATAAAGCAAAAAGCAAAGGAACTGAATGTTTTTGATAATATAGTTTTTACGGGTGTTCGAAGTGATGTTTCAAAGCTCTTAAGCGCAATGGACGTTTTTGTTTTTCCTTCGTTTTATGAAGGTATGCCAAACACGGTTATCGAGGCACAGGCAGAAGGACTTCCTTGTATAATATCCGATACAATAACAAAGGAAGCGGATATTACAGGGCTTGTAAAATATTTGCCACTTGATTTGTCGGCAGAAAAGTGGGCGGACGAAGTTATTGATTGCGTGTCTGCCGAACGCAAAGAAACAAAAGATGATTTTGTAAAAAATGGATATGATATAGATAGTGTGACAGATAAATTTATACAGTTTGTGTTTGGAGATAAATAATGAAAATAGGAACAAATAAAATACCGAATTATATAGTAAATGTATTGACAGTTTTTTTATTATTTACATTTACATCACTTAATAAAATCACTTGGGGAAGATACGCTTTTCTCGGAATTACAGCTATTATTTTTGTGATCTCAGCAAGCACATATTGCGGCGGAGTGAAATTTAGCGTGCAACCGTTTCATATTTTTTTGTTTGCTTTTGCTGTTTATTGCGGTATTTCTTCGTTTTGGGCCGTAAATCCGGCAATGTCGATATCCGATTTTAAAACAATATGTTCAATACTTATATGCTATTCTGTTATATATGCTCACTATCAAAAAGAAAATAGTATTAATGTACTTTTTGATATTATCAAGTATTCAGGATTAGCCGTTGCTTTGTATACTATTTGTTTTTATGGATTAGATGACATGATTATATCGGCAAGTGATGAAAATTTAAGATTGGGAAATTCTTTTGCAAATGTTAACAATATTGGAGTTGTTATGGCTTTTACAATCATTATGATTTTTAAAAATTTTATTACAAAGAGAAATTATAAAGAGCTGCTTTTAATGGCACCTTGTATTGTTGTTATTGCCGCAACACAGAGCAGAAAAGCAATGATAAGTGCAACTTTTGGAATATTTTTAATGTTGATTGTGATTAATGAAAAGAATAAAAATTTTTATAAAAGGTTTTTTAAATTCTTTTGTGTTATTGCTATATTTGTTTTTTGTATATATGCTATTTCAAAGTTTTCAGCGTTTGTTGGCATGTCCGAACGTTTACAAAGTATGCTGGATGCGTTTAACGGAGACAAGGGAGCTGACAGTTCATCACTTAAACGTTTGAACATGATACGTTATGGAATAAATAGTTTTAAACAGCATCCGTTTTTTGGGATAGGTATAAAAAACACATATATTATAACCCGAAGATATTGGGGAGTCAATACATATTTACATAACAATTATGTTGAGCTTTTAGCAGGCGGAGGAATATTTGGTTTCACAATATATTATTCAATATATGTATATCTAATATATAATGTTATAAAGTATAAAAATGTCGACAGAGAAAATTTTGGAGTTTTTACAGTATTATTAATTATTATGCTTGTTCTTGATTACGGCATAGTTACGTATTATTCAAAGTTACAATATTTTTATTTTATGATAATGTTTTTACATATTGATTTAGTAAAGAAAAGAGTGGAATGTTTCAGTGAAGATACAAAAAATCCTCAAAGCGGCATATAAATACATATTCAATAAAAATTACAGATTTTTAATAAATTCAGAGTTGCACTTTTACGATAAGATGCCTGATGAAAAATTTTTAAAGAAAAAGTTTAAAGCTGTTATGGGTAAAGGTCTTGATCTTGAAAACCCAATAACATTTAACGAAAAATTGCAATGGCTTAAGCTTTATGATAGAAAGCCTGAGTATACTATGATGGCGGATAAGTATGAGGTTAGAAAATATATAGCGAATAGGCTTGGGGAAGAGTACTTAATTCCACTAATTGGCGTGTGGGACAACCCTGACGATATTGATTTTGATAAGCTGCCTGATAAGTTTGTGCTTAAATGTAATCATAATTCCGGTCTTGGTATGTGTATATGCAAAGACAAATCGAAACTCAATATAAAAAAGGTTAAAAGAAAATTAAAAAAAGGCTTGAAACAGGATTATTATTTGACGTGTCGCGAATGGCCGTACAAAGAAATTAAGCGTAAAATAATTGCGGAAAAATACATGGAGGATAGTACTGGAGAACTTATGGACTATAAATTTATGTGTTTTAATGGAAAAGTTAAATGTATTTTTACCTGTACGGAACGCTTTGATAATGATGGGCTTAAAGTCACTTTTTTTGATACAAATTGGCGAAAGCTGAATTTCAAACGACATTACCCGACCTCAGAAATAGACATCAGCAAACCTGAAAATCTTGATGAAATGATATGTTTTGCGGAAATGCTTTCAAAAGATATTAATTTTTTACGAGTTGATTTTTATAATATTAACGGAAAAATATATTTTGGGGAATTAACATTTTTTCCTGGTTCGGGTTATGAAGAATTTACTCCCGAAAGTGTTGATGAAGAACTTGGAAATCTTATAAATATAACCGTATGATAAAAGATTTATTTATTATTGAATTAAGGAGTAATGTCCTTTATTGAAATAAGGATGTTTTAAAGGAAAAGAGATATGAATATTATTATTGGAGCAGATATAGTGCCGACAAAAACTAATGACGATTTATTTGAGGTCGGAAATGCCGAAGCTTTAATGGAAAATGAGTTAACACATTTTTTGAATACTTCTGATTACCGTATATTTAATCTTGAAACGCCTCTTACGGATACAGAGGCGCCCATATCAAAAAACGGACCGAATTTAATCGCAAGCGCAAAATCTGTGAACGGATATAAAGCTATTGGCGTAAATCTTTTAACCGTTGCAAATAATCATATTATGGATCAAGGCGAGCAGGGTTTTTTTTCAACACTAAAATTACTTAAAAAAAACGGAATTGATTATGTCGGCGCAGGAGAAAATGTTAGAACCGCAAGAGAACCGTATGTCTTTGAAATTGACAACATAAAAATTGGCGTTTATGCTTGTGCGGAGCATGAGTTTTCGATAGCAACAGAAAATATGGCAGGCGCAAATCCATTTGAGCCGTTAGATTCTTTTGACCACATCTGTGAGCTTAAACAGAAATGTGATAGAGTTATTGTTTTATATCATGGTGGAAAGGAACATTACAGATATCCATCACCTTATTTACAGAAGATATGCCGTAAATTTATTGAAAAGGGTGCTGATATTATAGTTTGTCAGCATAGTCATTGTGTAGGCTGTGAAGAAAAATACCTGCAAGGCACAATAGTTTACGGGCAGGGAAATTTTATATTCGACGCGCAAGATAATGAGTTTTGGAAAACAAGCCTTTTAATTTCCGTCAATGAAGAATTTAACATAAAATATATACCGTTAATAAAAAAAGGAAACGGTGTGAGATTTGCAAAAAAAAATGAAGCAAACAACATTCTTGATGGATTTAAAAAAAGAAGTGAGCAGATAAAACAGGCGGGTTTTTTAGAAAAGAAATATGCCGAGTTCGCCAAAGAAAATATTTATAATTATCTTTTAAACATATCCGGTATAAGGTATAGTTTTTTTATGAGAGTATTAAATAAAATCAGCAGAGGAAAATTTATTGTTTTTTTTATAAAGAGAAAATACAAACAAAACAAGGTTTTAAAAATTATTAATTATATGGATTGTGAATCCCACAGAGAGCTTTTTTTAAAAGGTTTGGAAAGTATGTGATATGGGGGAAAGAAACAATTTAAAGTTTTTGATATGAACCCCATTTCAGTAAATGTTGGGTTGAATAAAGTTTCGCACACATGTTGTATTTTATATGAATATACGTGCGAAACTTTATTTCGTTTTATATTATTATGCGTCTTTTTTGATAAGCAGCTTCTTTTTTAAGCAGCCGGATAAAGGCAACTCTATATATTTATGTATACAATAAGCAAGAATCATATTTATTGCAAGCAGGGCAATAATAATACATATTGATTGAAAGTTGAATACTTTGATTTTTAAATTATATAGTACGAGATATGTCACTTTTTGGTGTATTAAATAAAGAGGATATGATATTGCCGATAAAAAAACAAGCGGTTTGTCATATTTAAACTTTATATTTGTTTTCGCGAAGATAAATATAAGCAGCGCTGAAATTAATACAAATACAGCTTTTGCCGAAACAGGTATAATTAAAGCGAATATAATGGCAATGTTAAAATAAGACAAAAAAGCTTTTTTGTTTTTTATAATTAACGCGATGGACATACCGATAATAAACTCATGCGCGTGTTCCGCCAAGAATAACACATTGAAAAATGTGTAAAGCCTGCCGGCGAACACCATTTTACCGAACAATTTATATATTATAACCACAAACAGCCATAACGTATTTATTTTTTCAATATGTTTTATCAGTTTCAGTTTAATCAGTCCGGCAATTATTAATGAAAAACCGACTTCATAAAGCAACGTCCAATAAACGCCGTCAACACAAGGCGTCATCAAAAATTCCTGCAGCATTGTAAAATTTATCAGCGTAGGTATGACACCGATAAAACTTGCTTTATCAAGTAAAACTGTAAAAATTGTGGTGAATATTATCCCAAACCAATATGCGGGATAAAGACGTATAGCTCTTTTTAAAAGAAAATTAGAAGCTTTTGTATCGGATTTCATATTATTAATAACAAGATACCCCGTTATCATGAAAAATACAGCCACAGCCCAGCAGCCCCACCACAAACCTATGTGGTTTTTTTCGTGTTCAAGCCCGATATATGAGTCCCACTATCTGACGGTATAGTGATATAAGGCGATAAACACGGCGCATATACCGCGAATATAATCAAGACCATATATTTTTTTCATAATGCTTCACAATCCTTTTAAAATATTTTTTGTTTTTTGCCGGTTAATATAAATATTTCAAGAAATTATATTTTTGACTGAGTTTTATTATAATAAATGAAATGACGCCGCAAATTAACAGTGTACTAAAAAATAAAATGGTACATTTATATATTGAATGTATATCATAATTTGCAGAAATATATTTGTTTAAAAGAATCATTATAGAACCATGGGAACAATATATAATTGTCGAAGTTTTTCTAAATATGGTATAAATCGGCTTATATTCAAGCGGTATTTTTAAGCATAAAATAAGTAATGAAGCCGATAACAATGGTAACATCATACAGGTTGTTCCCGATTTCGGCATATAATCTGTCGTGGTATAAAACAGCAAAAAAATCTCCGCAGCGGTTAAAATAAATAAGAAAGTAAATATAATTAATGCTTTTTTTACGGAGATATTAATACTTTCTTCATGCTCTGCTATGATTTTACCTATAACAAAAAATATCAAAGCAAACGGGAAAGATATATAAAACGTTCCCCAATAGTGATTTATAAGATCAAATATTTTATTTAAGTGTTCTCCTGTCAAAAAATTATAGTAAGTCATAAGAAGACATATAATATAACAGAAAACAGCGATACCGATTGCAAGGCGGTTTTTGCCTTTATCTGTTTTACAGGCGAAAAACAAAAGTATAGCATCTATGATGCATGCCATTAAAAACCAGGAAGCGGGAAAGCCGTTGCCGAGTATAATATCACGAATAAGAATAATAAACGATTTTAAAGACATATTATTTGGAAATCCGAGTTTAAACACCGCTACATAAACACCGTTTAACAAAAACCATACCGAATATAGTATAAACAGACGTTTACAGTAATTAAAAACTCTCATGTGCGGCTCGGGACTTTTTTTCATCCCTCTGAATAAAAAATAACTGCTGGTTACAAAGAAAAACGGAACGGCTATTCTGCAAATTACAAATATAATAAAAACGTAACCATAGCCATAAACAGAATTTTGGCGCAGAGAAAAATTACCGACCTGACAAGAATGTAACAAAATTATAAGAATCGAAAAAACAAATTTTAAAATGTCTATTGATGCGTTTTTACTTTTCATTTCGTTTTCCTTTCTCCGATAATTACAGGAACGGTATATCTTATTATTATTGTCAGCCCATATGATATAATAACCGTAACAAAGGATATTGCGGTAACAACAAGAAAATTATCCGCCTGTGGGAAAGCGGCGTTACAGATATGGCAAAGCTTTTGAATAATAGGCTTATGAAGTAAAAAAATAGGCATCGTGCTTTTCCCCAAAGCAATAAGCGGTGAAATATTAAGTCGCATTTTTGTAACAAAAGCTGAAAAAGATGTCAGCATAACAGTTCCGAGCATTGCGTCCATAATATATAAAAAGTAATTTCCGTATTCCGAGCTTGCCATATCGACATTGTTTATTTGTATATACTTTAAATTTAATTTAAAAGTAAAGAACAAGAAAACAAAAGTAAAAACCGTAAAAAACAATAAATTTACGCCGCTGTAAAATTTAACGTATTTTCTGGTTATCACTTTAAAAATATATCCGAAAAGTATAAAGGCACATGCCATTGGCGCAACGTTAACACACCACGGATAGCCGATTTTAATGTGCGGAAGAAAATAGGAAATCATGCTTAAAACAAATGCAAATACCATTATGGTAAAATATTTGTATGGATTTTTGCATTTCAGCGAATTTACAAAACACATAATTATCTCCGTAAAGCAAACCGCCGCAAACATACACGGCAAAAACCATATTGATGTCAGGGAATCGGCAGCTTTAAAGCCGTACTGACTGCCGTACAAAATATATAGAAATGATTTAATACTGAAGGAGCCTTGTTTTATGCCGTTTAAAGCGGCATAAAACAAGGACCAGAAGGCGGCGGGGATAATTAATCTTTTTAATTTTCCGAAAACAAATAGTTTTGTTAAAAAACCTTTGTTTTCGTGAGAAGATAAATTATATGTCAAGCCGTAAACAAAAAAGAATACAGGCATATGAAAAGAGTATATAAACTGTTTAAGGGCATTGTCACAAAGGGGGGCGTGCGCAAATACTACCAAAAAAATAGCAAATGCTTTTAACACATCGACATAATCATATCTTTTCATAAATATCATCACCAATTTTGCAATAATATATTTGTACTTACTTCATTGAACATTCTTATACGCGCTTCAACCGTACCTCCCGCTATATGCGGCGTTACAATAACATTTTTCATATTCTCATTCCACATACCGAAAACCTTATCGGCGTCAACATCCATACCTATACAAAAGCAGTCGTTGTCACGGGCTTTTTTAAAAAGGTGAGCGTTATCGGTAAGCTCCGACCTTGATACAGATATAAAAACCGCATTGTTCTTCATATTATTTATTCTTGAAGCGGAAATAATGCCTTCCGTTTCGGGCGTGTACGGTAAATTCAGCGAAATTATATCGGAAGATTTTATAAGCTCGTCAAGTTCCGTAAACACCACTCCGTCATCAGATAAATCGGTATGCTTTTCAGGATTTCTTGTCCATGAGATTCGTTCCATTCCGAATGCCTTTGCCATTTTAAGTACGGCTCCGGCAGTACCGCCTGCGCCGATAATGCCAATAGTCAAACCATAAAGGTCATGCGGTTTATAACGCATTTCCTTCTTGTTTTTGCCAAGCGCAGCCGTAATTTTGCCGTCAATGAACTGTTTTTTCAGCGCGATTATAAGTCCAAAAATATGTTCTGCCACGGATATTTTATTGGCATTCGGCGCATTTACAACCTTGATAATATTTTTTTTGTCATCGGGAATACTGATATGATCCGTGCCTATGGATGCGGTTGCTATTATTTTTTTGCAAGGGGGGGTGTTTTTTAACATATTTTCGGTTATCTTTTGCGCAGTGCTTATGATTATAATATCGTATTCATCTATAAGCTTTTTGAGTTCATTTCCACAAGGACGTTCTTTACCTTTCGGGTGAAGAATTACTTTAATATTATTTTTTTCCAGAAGCTCCGAAGCGGATTTAGGGAAATCGTCAAATACCGAATATGCTATCATATCAATTCTCTCCAAAGTAGTCATTTAAATATTGTGCCGCAAACGTTCTGTCACAGGCGGCTTTTTTTTCGGCAGGCATATTTTTGAGTAAATCTATTAAAATATCTGTTGTTACCCTGCTGTCCTTTAAAAATATAGAAATATAGCTCGGTGTGCAGCCGTAAAGCGAAGAAAGGAAGTAATCCAGACAATAGCCCCACGGATTTGTCTTTATTACATTCGCAAAATACTCAGATATTTCATCATATATCTCTATGGTGCTGTAACAATTACCTTCAGAATTAAGAACGGGAATAATAAGCTCGGTGCAAAGATTTCCCGCGCCTTTTCCCATACCCGTAATGCTTGCATCAAGCATAAGATCATGGTTTAATGGACAGTTCACTGCCACGCAAGCGTTTGCAAACGCCAACTGTCTGTTGTTGTGGGCGTGAAAACCGATTTTCATAGTGCTGCTTACGTGATGGTCAACCAGATCAAGCATATGAAGAAGAGAAACGCTGTCCATTTGTCCGAAACTGTCAACAACATAAAAAGCTTTTGCTTCCGGTAATTCTTTATTACAACAAGCTATCAGCTCTAAAAATTCATCATCGGAATAGCGTATTGAAACCATAGGCTGAATATATAATTCGTAGCCGCGCTGCAATATTTTTTTGGCATTTATTATTGCATCGCGCCAATTTTCTTTATGAAAAGCGTATCTTATACCATCAATACCGGAAACGTCGGCAGCTTGCAATTTATCCAAATCAAAGGTGCCGTAATCTATCATCGCAAGGTATTTAACACCTGTTTTTTTGCCTGATTTAAGTATAGTGTTTTTAATACTTGTTGGATTATCAAAACAGGTATGACCGTCATCCAAGCCTGTTTTTTCGTTTATATAGCCACATTCTATATATTCAACACCTGAATTTTCAAGACATTCCTTTATTTTAATTGCCCGTTTTAAACCAAAATCAAATTTTATTACGATACCACCGTCGCGCAAAGTACAATCGAGAAGCTGAATTTTCCGTGTTTTCTTGGCTGTACGCATAACTCTATCGGCAATATCCAGGTCATTATCTGTCGTAATTTTAAAATTACTTGTGTGTCCTGTGACAATTTTTATTTTATATCCTGCCTTAAGCATAAGCTGAGTTGTGCCGGTAACGGCGCTTTTGTCGCTGTTACCGAAACGGTTAAGGGTATCATGTAAAAGCTTTAAATTAAAGCCGGAGGGAGTTTGTCCATTATATAAGCTGTTACGATCAAGTGTGCCTGTTATAAAATCTTTATCATTGTATGAAATAAACATCGTATCCGTTGTCGGTATTACCGTAAGGGCAAGTCCGGCTTCTTTTGTTGCTTTAATACAATCATCAATCATTTGTTCGCTTACAAAAGGACGCACAGAATCGTGGCAAATAAGAATATCGCTGTCATTAAGTCCGGTTCTTTCTATAATATCATCCATAATATTTACAAATGAATCAATGCGTTCTTTGCCGCCGGAAACTATGCGAATCCTTTGAAGCTCATTTTTTGAAAAATGCTGCTTAAACAGATTTTCAGCGTATTCCGTCCACTCCGGATGTACGGCGATATATATAATATCAATGTTTGTATTATCAATGAATTTACGAAGCGTCAGAAGTATAATCGGAACTCCGCCTATTGATATGAACTGTTTTGGTATAGAGTGACGTTCTATTCGCTTTCCTGTTCCTCCTGCTAAAATTGCTGCATATATCATATTTTTTCCCCTTTGTAATTAACTCTTTATATAATACTATATTAATTTTAATAAATTAGCATGTTTTATAAATTAAAATGCTCAACTATCCTTTTACAATTATTATTATCTCTGAAATCGTCCATCTTATATAGCAAAGCATTGCGTTCATCTTTATAATCATCTATATCTTTGTACACTGTGTCAAGAAAATCAAAGAGTTCTGCGTTTGTTTTAATTTTTTGTCCCGGCATATAATCATAGACATTATCCATTATAAAGCCTCTTTTATATACATCTATATCGTTAATAAAGAAGCCTATTGGTTTGTTCATCTGCAAGAAATCAAAGCTTACAGACGAATAGTCTGATAACATAGCGTCTGCATACCCTATCATTTCATACAACTGCAAATTAATATCTAAAAGATTATCATCTGTTAAATATAAAATATTGGATAGCAAAACTCGTTTCATAAAATCTAATGTCTGAAGATGGTGTACTTTAACAATCATTAACATTTTTTTGTTTTTGAGAAATTCGTTTAGTTCTTGCAATTCATCTTCATTTGATATTGTGTTTATTGAATAGATATTAAGAAACTCACCGTCCGTCCAGTATTTTGCTTGTCTAAAAGTTGGCATACACAGAATAATTTTTTGATATGTATCCTCACTTATATATTTTGATAATTTTTTCTTTATATCTATAGTTTTATACATCAAATCAAGCCTCGGTCTACCTATGACAAGCATTTGTTCATCTTTTGCTCCCATAGCTTTAGAATACAGTTGTTTTGACCATTCTGACGATATACAATGAAAGTTTAAAAAACCGCTTAAGTCTTTACCAGCACCTTTTAATGGGATTCCATGTGACAAAGTCACAACTGTCTGATCTTTCTTCCATTTTTTCAGCCACCATGGATGCGTAAAAAAGAAATATCTGGCTCTTGCAACATAATACCTAAGTCTTATGCTTTCATAAAAATTTGTAGGTGAAATAAATACAACATTTTCCATATTCATTTTCTTGAATCTGTTTATATTCTGTACCTTCCACACAAATCTGTATTTCTTATTATAGCCATGCTCGATCATGTATTCGAACAATGCTCTGCCATTATCACAAAAGTCACCCTCGGTTTCAAAAAACAGGGTATTGTTCGTTTTTACAATTTTAGGCATAACGGAAGAAATTATATTCATACTAAATTTTATCGCATAATTCTTTGATTTTGAAACAAGCTTCTTTAAAAATCCGACAAAGCCAACTTTCATTAGTAACAATCGTAATCTGTTTCTTCTGTACCATTTTTTGTATTTTTGTCTTCCTAATGTACCCCCATATTTGCTATAATAATATTTCTGTTTTTTTAGATAAAGGTTTTCGAGACTTCCAAACCATGAGCCATTAAAATGATGTATTGAGACTGTGTTGTCCGTAAGTGCTATATTTCCGGTTTCATAACTTTTTGGACAAAAATAATCCTTCGGATACATAGTCAGAATACCCTCAATATTTTGATATGTATTATTGAGTTCTATATTATATTTTTCCTTTGTCATATTTGTTATTGTGATAACGTTGGTTGTATTGTCAAAGGTGCCGTCGGGTTTTACGAAATGTCTGTCATCATAGTATGATAAAAGATAGCCTACCCATTCGCCGTGGTTTTCCGACCCCATAAGGGCGGTGGGAATATGGGTTTCATCCTCAAAACCCGAAAAAGCGGTACAGCTTAAAAAGCTGTCGGGACTTTTTATAAGCTCGACATCGGTATCCATATAAAGACCGCCTTCGTTATATAAGGCGTAAAGTCTTACATAGTCCGTTATGAACGCCCATTTTTTGTTTTCATATGCTTCCCGTACATATGTATTTGAATTTACATCAAAGTTTTTTTCGTTCCATTCCTTTATCTCATAATCGGGACAATATTTTTTCCAGCTTTCTATATATCGTTTGGTTTCCTCCGGAAGAGGATTTCCACCAAACCAGCAATAGTGTATTATTTTTGGTATCATACCTTAGCACCTTTCATTAAAAGCTTATTTTTAAGAATCTCACGTTCGTGTTTGTCGAGCATTATGAAGTAATTTATCACGCATGCCCCAATACCCATCAGTGCAATATCCAAAAGCAGCAGTATCCAACTGTTTATCGGTATCAGCATTTTTATGCCTAAAGCTAATACACTGACTATTGCTACAGAAATAATATTTTTGAGTATCAGAGGGAAAAAGGTGTGCCATTTGAAGCCGAGACATACGGCTCCATACACCGGCAAAAATGTCAGAGCGCGTATTATACTCATTATTGTGCTTACGCCAACCACTATGTACATTTTCATATTCTCATCGGTAGTGTGTGTTAAAAGTATAAATACCAAAAGAGTCGATACACATGCATTCATAAGCAAAAATAGTGAAGACTGCCTTACCTTGTTTGCGACGGTAAAAATATTCCACAAGGGTTCAAGCGACAAAGAAAATATGAATGCCCCTGCACCGAGTATCGATAACCGCTGAAGAAGGACGGCATCCTGCGTAGGCAACCAAAGAGCATAAAATTCCCTGCTGTACACATATAAAAAAGCCACAGGTATGCAGGCAAAAAAACCGAGTAACTTGATCGCAGAGTTAAGCTGCTGCCTTATATCCTCAAAATCATTTTTGGCATAGCTTATGGTAAGCTGCGGCGCAAATACGCTTGCAATCATTCCGAAAACTGATAAAATCTGCGTGGACAAGGTTTTGGAAATAGATACCGTTCCCATTGCCGAAACGCCAACAAAGAGGTTTGTTATGAGCAAATCTAATCCTGTTGAGAGAGTTCCGCTTAATTTTGAAATGCTGTTCCACATACCTGACATGATGAGCGTCTTTATTTTGCCAAGATCAAGATATTGTTTTTTAATTTTTACTGTCGGCAACAATTTTTTGGTATAATAAAAATTTATTGCAATTACGTACAATCCGCATACTAATGTTGAAATTCCCAGATACCATATATGCGGTTTAAAAAACATAAATGCGAATATAAGTATGACTACCTTTATAGCATTTGATTCAATATTTCTGAGTGAAGCCAGATAAAGCTTGTTTTTTGCAAATGTTGCCACGTTCAAAACATTACCAATCAAACTCAATAAAAAGTTTGCAAAAAGCAACGCCCACAAAAGAGTAACATCACCAAGTATGTTTTTTGGCACATTTATAATTTTATCCAGGAATACTAAAACAAATACAGCCAATATAGTCAGTACTGATGACACAACTGCGTTTGCAGCTATAATAGAGGTAAAGAACCTATTGGTATCTTCGTATTCTTCTCTATGTATACTTATGGTGATAAACCGTCCTGCCATTGAGTTTAACGCTGTTGTAATTATTGTAGCGTAGCTTATAAAATTATTTGCAAGCCCTACAAAACCATACGCCTCACGTCCTATATGCTTAACGATATATGGCGTTAGAAAAAAGCTTATGCAGACATTAATTCCAAAAGCAATTATTTGAGCTGCCATATTTATTGCAAGCTGCTTGTTTTTGTTCATTTTATCCATCTCACAATCGTATTGTCCTTTTTTAATATCAACCTTTTAAAGATGTAATTACAGAAAGTATTTTTTGCAAAACAAAAACCTTTTTATCGCAGATTTTTCTGTAAAAAATCCATACTTTCAAGTAATATTTCAATCCACGCAAATTATATACTTTAAATGGAGAACAGAGTGACTTTTTAAGCCAGCCTTTTACCGAACAAACAACATCCTTTTCGGTTACCTGCTCATTAAATATATATGCGGCATCTTCAAAAGAAGCAGCTTTTAAAAACTCATTCATAATAATCTGAGTAAAGATAAAATTTTCTTTTTTACCTAATTTAAAACCTCTTTTTTCGGCATATGCCTTAAAATCGTAACAAAGATTTATAATTCTTTTAAATGGTAATTCTTTTATTGAGTTCATAATGGAGGTTTTACGTAAAGGATAATGATACAATATATCTTTAATAACCACTAATTTTTTCTGATAAAGCGCAACACGCAAGGCAAACGATAAATCCTCGGCAAAAATCACCTTATTATTCGCAAAAATAATACCGTTATTTTTTATAATATTTGCTCTGAAAAATCTGTTACAAGCGTTCCAGCCCGTCTTGCAATAATTAACCGCTATTTCTTCAATATAATCAAGTTTTTCGTTCGCCTTCTCGGTATAATATTCCAAAGGCTTAAATTTTGTTGCAAACAGTAAATTTCCGGCTTCGTCCTCTTTATAATAATTGAATACTACAATATCACATTTTTTTTCCTCACATACCTTCACGCAAATTTCTATTAAATTTAATTCAATATAATCATCGGGGTCATAGAAAAAAATATAATCCCCTTTTACTGCTTTTAATCCTGCGTTGCGGGCATCTGATAATCCGCCGTTTTTTTTATGTATAACCTCAATTCTGCTGTCAACGTTTTTATAGCTTTCGCATATACTATATGAATTGTCCGTTGAACCGTCATCGACCAATATTATCTGAAGATTTTTATAGGTCTGATTTATGGCAGCATCAATACTTCTTTGTATATAATTCTCAACATTGTATATAGGAAGAATTAAACTGACTAAACCGGTATTATCCATTTTTTTCACTTCGCAATCTTTTTTGTTTTTTTAAAAATTCAATCGTTTTTTCGGTCGGGTAAGGAAATATATATGAAATGCAGGCTCTTAAGACTTTTTTTACGGGTACACCGCGAAGTATATTAAAAGAAAAGTTTGTTCTGTATACCTTAACCAATTCCTTATATTTTTCCTTTGCACCCTCTTGCTTACGGCATTTGCTGTATTCGGTCACAGCGTAATAAAGCCCGCTTGTTAGGCAACTGAATATTAAAAAATTCGGACAATTTTCACTGATATAGTATGATGCTCGCTGAAAAAAAGATTCGGCACGATCAACCATATTTTTTATAACAATTTTTGTATTCATTATACTACCCGAACGGTTAACATAGTAGTATAATCTATCAGATAAACAAACAACACATTTTGTGTGCAGCATTACTTTGTGAATAACAAATGTATCTTCATATAATCTGCCCTTGGGGTAACGTAAGTTGTTAAAAATATTTTTTATATACAATTTATTCCATGCAACAGTCCAATGTACATTTGGAGGAGGATTAAAAAGAAAATCTCTTCCTGACATTACCGTATCAGATTGTACGCTGCTATAATCATATGTGTCATCAATAACTTTAACTACATTACAGACTGCTATCTCCGCATTGTTTTCTTTAAGTGATTTATAAAGCTTTTCATACATATCGGGCGCGATATAATCATCACTGTCAACAAAACCTATATATTCTCCTGTTGCTTTATCAATTCCCGCATTTCGGGCATCTGACAGACCGCCGTTTTCTTTATGTATAACAACAACTCTGTCATCTTTTTCTGCATACTCATCACATATTATTCCGCAATTATCCGGCGAACCGTCATCAACAAGGATAACCTCAATATTTGAATATGTTTGCGCTAAAATACTGTCAACACATTTATGTATATAGGGCTCAACATTATACACAGGCACAATGATGCTTATTTTTTCCATAGAAATTCCATCCTTTAAGTTTATCTAAGATATTTATCTCTTAACCTGTAATATATATATTTTAAATAATCGCCTGTGTAATATTTGATACGTTCGTTTATTTCCGCTCGTGCGTTATATGGGTTTATTTCTTTTATTGTATTGACAGAAGGAAGTTCTGCGTCGGGTTTAGCCGTAAAACCGCCGGGACCAATATAAAAGGCGTTACAGTCTTCCGAAATAGTTTCTTTAAAATCTCGCTTTTTGAAATGTATATATATATATTCATCCTTAAAGCATTTTTTATGCTTATAATAGGCTCTGAACACTTTACCATTCTGCCAGTAAAATAACTGTTTATTATAATTATTTAAACAAAAAGCCAATTTAAAACGCTTGTATGCGGATGATATGTCCGCAAATACGAGCTTTTTATATATTTTAAAATTATTAAAATTATATAATCTATAAATTCCGGACCATTCGTCAAAACCATATATTGCTTCATTTTCAAACACAGTTTTATAGTCGTGCATACTGCCGAAAAGTTTATATCTGTTATTTACTTCTTTGGTATTTCTGTAAAGTGAAAGATGACCGAGGGAAAGTATCTTATCATATTCACTCAAAATATTTTCCGTGATAAATCCGCGGATGTCGCCAAAAATCAAATCAAAATCACAATGTCCCCAGAAGTCATAGCCGGATAAATAGTCTTCAAAAATATTTCCATATACTACTTTAAAATCACAGCATTTATAAGGTTTATATAACGCTGTGTCCAATCCGAGCTTTTCATCGGCAAGCTTTTTCATTTCCTGTAATGTCATGGGGATATGCTTAACATTTGGAGGTAAATTATCAATTTTATTATCTCCGAAAATTATGAAGTCAATGTCCGGATTATAGGAACAGGATTTTAACCATAAATTAATGTATTCAGGCAATTTACCGAAATAAACACCTATAATACATATTGTAGTCCTATTCATGGATAAGCAAGTCCCCCTTCTGTAAAATGAAAAAGCCCGGAGTTCTGTTTTTTTAATTATAAAACGGCTAAAATTTTTGTGTAAAAATAACAAATTATTAAAACTAACCGGCTGTATAATTTACATAATCTATTTTATTTTACCATACTTTTAGAAATAAAGCAATAGTTTTTTTAAAAAATATGCAATTTCAGAACGAACTATACTAAAAAAATTAAAACAGAATAAAAATATACGAGATAAGGTGCTTTTTCAGCAGAAAAAATATTAAAAAACAAGCCCTGCCGCGTAAACCGCTATACAGGCAAAAACCGCAACGGTAAGAAGGCTTCTTTCAAGATATGAAAGGATAACGGCAACGGTAAAGCCGACAGCCGCGGGAATTATGTCCTGCGGCGTTTGCGCACCTATGATGCGGAAAACATCGGGAATTACCATAGCGCTTAAAACAGCATAGGGGATATAATGCAGCATACTTTTTACAAAAGGCGAAGTTATTTTTCGTCTGAAAAGCACAAACGGTATCATTCTTACGGCATATGTAACAAGTGCCATAACAAATATATATTGCAAGGTTTTATTCATTTTTATAATCATTCCTTTTTTTATTCACATTTACCTTTTTTATTCGGTATTGTCCTCCTTAAACGGGGCAATAAGCGATGCGAACGCGGAAGCCGAAACCGCGCAGATTATAATAGCAAAGCCGGGAGATATGTTAAAAGGAAGCGGCGCGTATTTTATTAAGCAGTTTAAAGCGGCAGCAAAGATTGCCGCGCAAAAAATGCCTTTGTCCTTTTTTGCGGGCGGAATTACAATTGCTATAAACATAGCGTAAATGGCAATACCGAGAGCCGCTGTAATATCGGAAGGAAGAGCACTGCCGATTATAGCTCCGCATGCTGTCCCGAGAGACCAGCCTATAAAGGGCAGGGTTGCGAGCCCATACATATAAGAGGGCGTAACAGGGCACTTCCGCGTTGCGGCAACCGCAAAAATTTCATCTGTTATAAAAAAAGATGTAAAAAAACGGTGAACCGTTCCGAAGGAAGGGCTCAGACGCTGTGAAAGAGCAATGCCCATAAGGGAATAGCGGAGGTTTATTATAAATTGTGTGAGCGCTGTTTCAAAAAGCGTACCCGCCGCCGCGATAACGCTGATACCCGCCACCTGTCCCGCCGAAGTGAGGTTGGTTACGGATATAAGTATAGCGTAAATTGCTTTAATTCCGAGATTTACCGTTGTTATTCCGAAACCGAAGGATATCGGGAAATAGCCGAGTCCTATCGGCATACCCGCAAAAAAACCTTCTTTATATGCTGATTTTGTATTTGCCATAGTAAAATAATTCCTTTTATCCGTGTTTTTTAGCTTTTTCAAGCAATTCTTTTGCCTGATTTAGAGCGGCGGCGGTTAAATCACTGCCTGAATTAATCCGCGCGATTTCCCGTATTCTGCCGCTTTCGTCAAGCGGTGTAATATAAGTTTTTGTTCTTGAGCCTTCTGTAAGCTTTTCAATTTTATAATGATGTTTTCCCGCCGCTGCAATATGTCCAAGGTGGGTAATTACAAGAGTTTGTTTTTTTTCGGATACCATTTGCAGCTTTGCCGCGACCTTTTCGGCAGCTCTGCCGCTTACACCGCTGTCAATTTCATCAAAAACATATGTTTCCGCGTCGTCTGTGCGTGCCATTATGCACTTTATCGCAAGCATAATACGGCTCAGCTCGCCGCCCGAAGCTATTTTTGAAAGCGGCTTTACATCCTCGCCGCGGTTTGGCGATATAAAAAATTCAACACCGTCACAGCCCAGACCGCCATAGGGTACTTTTTTTATATCCACAACAAACTTGCTGCCCTGCATATTAAGCTCCTCAAGCTGTTTTTCAATTTCGGCGGAAAGCTTTTCAGCATTTTTCAGGCGGATATTATGAAGCTCCTCGGCTTTTTTTTCTATATCACGCTTTAAAACAATAAGGTTTTCATCAAGCTCATTTTCAAGCAAAGCATTTTCTTTAAGCTCTTTAAGCCGGTTTTGCGAAGCTTCGAGCCTGTTTAAAATATCAGCTTCCGTCGCGCCGTATTTACGCTCAAGTTTTTTTATGACATCAAGCCTGTCGGTGATTTCCTCAAGCTCGCCGAAAACGTAATTTTCTTCCTTCAGAACGCCGCTTCGGTTAATATCGTCAAGTATGTATAACGCTTCCTTTAAGGACGCCGCGGTTTTTTCGAGAGCTTTATCAAAACCCGACGCGTATTCAAGCTTTGCAGCGGCAATATCCATATTTTCTCTTGCGCAGCCCGCGTCGTCAAAAAGCATTGAAACAGCCTGCGCTTTGGCCTGCGCGATTTTTTCTCTGTTTATAAGCGCTGTACGTTTTTCGGAAAGCGCCTGCTCCTCGCCGGGCATCAGAGCGGCGGCTTCAATTTCATTTATTTCATATTCGAGAAAATCAATCTCACTATTCCTTTTCTCCGCCATTTCTTTAAGAGCTTTACGTTTTTTGGCGGCCGAAATATATGCTTTATAGCTTTCGCGATAGCTTTTGAGCTTGTCGCTAAGTTCATCGGCACACCATTTGTCAAGCAAAATAATATGCTTTTCGGGAGCGTAAAGCTGAAAAGCGTCCTGCTGACCGTGGATATTTATAAGAAGATATCCGATACTTTTGAGAACGGAAAGAGGACATTGTTCGCCGTTTATGCGGCAGACGGATTTTCCGGAAATGTTTATTTCACGGTTTATTTGAAGAAGTCCGTCCTCCGGTTTATCTATGCCGCAGCTTTGAAGAATTTTGAAAACCTTATCATCAGGCATAAAAAGACCGCCTACAAATGCCATGGTTTCGCCCGTGCGTATTAATTCACGGTTTGAACGGACACCCGTAAGCATGGATATCGAATCTATAAGTATTGATTTACCGGCGCCTGTTTCGCCGGTAAGCACATTAAGACCGTCTTTAAAATCAATATCGGCTTCTTCAATAACGGCAATATTTTTGATTTTTAAATGAAGCAGCATAATTACAAAACCACCATTATTTCAAAATTCTGTTAAGATATGAAACAAGCTTTACGGCTTCCTTTTCATCACGCATAATTAAAAGGAGAGTGTCATCGCCTGCAATGCTGCCGACAATGGAATGATTGGCTATACAGCTGTCAACAGCGGCGGCAGCAGCGTTTGCCATACCCGGAAGGGTTTTAACAACGACCTGATTAAGAGCGTAATCAATTTCTGTCATAGATTCCCCCAGAATGATATTGAGCCTTGATTCCGTATCGCTGCTTCCGGTTTCGCCGGCGGAGGTAGCGTAACGATAACCGCCGCCCGGAGCCGCAACCTTAATGAGCCTGAGTTCTCTTATATCTCTGGAAACAGTCGCCTGAGTCGCGTCGTAGCCCTCCCGTCTTAAAGCCGCAACGAGCTCCTCCTGGGTTTCGACAATATCTTTTCTTATAATTTCAAGTATTTTAGCGTGCCGACCGTATTTCATTATTACACCTCCCGATAATCTTCTCTTAATTTTATACGTAAAAGCTCGTAAAAACCGTAATTATTCATTTTTATAAGCTTTGTCCGCACGGGTGAAGCGCTTACGGTAAATGAGCCGCCCGCCGTAAGAGGACTTAAAATTTTGCCGTCAACCGTAATAAGCGCTTTATATTCATAGTTATTTCCGAGCTTAACCGTGATTTTTTTGTCGCTCGGAAGGACAATTGTTCTTGAATGAAGGTCATGAGAGCATATGGGCGTAACCATAATCACGTCCATTGTGGGGTAAGCAATGGGACCTCCGGCCGAAAGCGAGTACGCCGTTGAGCCTGTGGGAGTTGAAATTACTATTCCGTCTGCGGTGTATGTATCGGCATATTCATCATCAACAAAAACGGAAAGCTCTATGATACGCCCGAATTCGGAACGTGAGGCAACAACATCGTTAAGGGCGAGAATATTATCCTCTCCGTTATATGAAAGACCGAGCATCATATGCTCACGAAGCTCATATTCGCCCGAAATCAGCCGGTTTGCCGCCTCTTTAAGATAACTTTTCTCCGCGCCGGCGAGGTAGCCTACACGCCCTAAATTTATGCCGAATATGGGTTTGCCGTACTTTGCCGCCTGCGGAGCAATCTGAAGTATGGAACCGTCACCGCCCATAACGGTTATTATATCGCACTCTTTAAAAAAAGTATCACCTTGTAAAAGCTGCGCGGAAGATATACCTTTCAAAGTATCGCCGTAAGCGGTGTCATAAAGCATATATAAATTCGCTTTTTCGTGCAGCTCGCAGCAAAAAGCGTTAAGAGCCGCGGCGCAGTCGGATTTTGTCATGTTTGGTACAATGCCTATGTTCAGCATGACGACCTCTCCTTTTAAACATTTTTTGTATAAATATTCAAAAATAATTATACAACATTTTGCATTAAAATACAATAGTTTTTTGAAAATAAATTTCGGGCTGTGATAATTTCATTTTATCACAGCCCGGTAAAGTAAGAGAGAAAATTAAGTTATCGCTTAAGCGGTCTGCTGCTCACGGCAAAATACTTTTCATCAACGGTTTCAATGATGTAATCCGCGTATTCGGATTCTTTACCGATGAGCTCGTCTTTA
Organism: uncultured Ruminococcus sp.; assembly: GCA_902784805.1. Classification (GTDB taxonomy): domain Bacteria; phylum Bacillota; class Clostridia; order RUG12999; family RUG12999; genus RUG12999. Next base: position 65,845 of record CACZWD010000001.1, read on the forward strand.
TAATCGTGTTTCAGACGGCTTACGATTGCGTCAATTTCCGCGCGGTCGGTGATGATTTCGGATACGCTCCAATCATCTCCGAATTCAAGCGCGCCGCCTCCGTTGTAAGTATCGTAACGCTCGATGCCGATACGCTTTATTTTATCCGCGGTAAAATCTATTTTGTCAAAACCTTCCATACTGTGCAGCAGAGCGAGAGTGTTTTTAAATCCGTCCGTTAAGGCATAGGTATTATCCATTGTACGGTTTCGCCAATCGGCATAATCGGAGCCGTCCTTATAAACAAGAGGCGAAACGTAATGTACCGTAATATATGCGCACGCGTTATTTCTTCCGCTGTACAAAGTGGCGTCTTCATCATAAGGCAGCGCCTCAATATCCGCCATAAAGGCGTTTTTAAGAAGTTCAAATTCCTCACTGCCGCTTATGAAAGTTAAACGCATATCGTTGTCAAGATTTTGCATAAGCGTACCCACAACAACAGAGGTTATATCAGCATTTTTGTTTTTATACGGAATATATCTTTGCTTCGTCCAGGTTTCAATGCGTGACAAAGGTTCCGCATACTGCTTATCCTCGTTATGATTAAAGAAGTATGAGCGTTTCAGATGCTTTCCGTTTCTTAAAGTGTAATTTAAGGTGATTAAGTTATGAGCGCTGTTGCCGTGGTGATTTTTTGTGCGGTATTTGTGAAAAGCAATTATTTTTTCAATATCCTCACGTTTTGTTATGTCATATTTTTCGGCGTTTTTTTCATAAAGCTCTTTGCCTTCCTTTGGGTCATAGTTTTTAACGGAGCTGCCGCCGGCATTAAGGTATTCGCCCTCATTTATTGTAACCGACATAACCTTGTTTATATCGGGCACACGGTTTTGATAACCGAACACATCAAGCTTAAAACTGCCGGACAAAGCAAGTACAAAAATTATAAATATTCCCGCGTAAAGTGCCGAGCCTTTAAGAGTAAGCCTTTTTTTGTTTATCATATTCGCTGTAATAAGCGCAATTATGCCAAACGGAAGCATAAATAAAATATTCGCCTCGAACCAAATCATAAAATACCAATAGCTGAATATTCCGCCTAAAAGCGCTGCGGCACCAACAAAGATATTCTTTACGGAAGTAAAAACAAAGGCTTCGCCATTTCTCTCAAGAGCGCGTTTTTCGTAAAGAAAATATGAAACCGCAAGGAGTATGATTACGGTAAAAATGTATATAAGACATTTTTTTGTAACCATTTGGTCCGGCATAATATATACGTACGAAAGTGTTTTATAAATTGAACCCGAATATCCGTAAAGGAAGGCAGCCATGATATTGTCCGTAAAGCTTACAATTACAGCGGGTAATATAAGGCAGATGCCGGTCAAAGCAAGATGAGAAAGAATATTGCCGGTTAAAATTGCCGTAAACACAGTACAGGCAAAGCCCATATAGCTGTAAATAAGCTGAATTGCCGTCCAAAGCAGAAGGTGAGATATGCGCACGTTTATATTGCTGCCGAGGAGCCTTGAAATCAGGACAGTAACCGTTACAACAAGTACAGGAAGCGTCATAAGGGTAAATGCCGAAGCAAGCTTGCTTATGTATATTTTTTTTCGTTTAAGCGGCAGTCCGTGATAAAACGAAATTGCCGGAACGGAATTTAAAAACCAAAACAGCACAAGCGCGAGCAAAGCTCCGAGGACGACGGCAAAAAAATGCGAAAAATATGAGTTTCCGAAAAGCGCGCTGTTTACGTATTGCGGAGTATCCAAAGCCATACGTGAAAAATTGTTTTTGTTTACATAAAACCCAAAGAAGGTTGAAAAAAACATAAGCGCCGAGTATAAAAGCCCGAAAATCCAGAAACGCTTTAAATCTACTTTAAACAGCCCTTTTTCAAATGATAAGATTTTTAAGTTCATACCCCATACCTCCAAGTTCATAAATAAATACTTCTTCAAGTGAAAGCGGAAGAATATCGCATATTACAGGGTTATATTTTTTTGCGGCGGCAAAAATTTTTTCACCGTTCCCCCGTACTATAAGAAGCTTTACACTGCCAAATTCGTCTTTTTTAAGAACATCAATTTCATTTTCAAGCTGCGCGGGGAACTCGCCCGTAAAAGCAAGCTGCAGCTTATGAATATTTCCCTTAACGTCATCAAGCGATTTTTCGATTACGATTTTGCCCTCGTGCATTATGCCCACATAGTCACAGATGTCTTCGAGCTCACGCAGATTATGACTTGAAATCAGTACAGTCATTTTTCTGCTTTCAACCTCCTGCAAAACGATGTTCATAACCGTGCGTCTCGCAACGGGGTCAAGTCCGTCAACCGGCTCGTCAAGTATCATAAGCTCAGGTCTCGCTGAGATTCCGAGCCAGAAAGCGACCTGCTTTTGCATACCTTTTGAAAGCTTGCGGACTTTTCTTGTGGGGTCAATGTCAAAAATTTTTCCGAGAGCCTTAAATGCCGCTTCGTCCCAATTTTTGTAAATATCCGCGTAAAATTTTGCCATCTGAGAAACCGTAAATCCCGGATAAAAGTACAAGTCATCATTTATGCATATGATTTTTTGTTTCAGCTCTTCATCGGCAATATCGGGGGATGAATCAATTTTTGCGTCACCTCCCGAAAACCTGTATATGCTCATAAGGCATTTTATAAGAGAGGTTTTTCCCGCACCGTTTGGTCCCACAAGACCGTAAACGGAGCCTTTCGGAACGCTTATGTCAAGACCGTTAAGCGCGTAAAAGCCGTCAAAATCTTTTATTATATTACTGCCTTTAATCATTGTTTTAATCATTCCTTTCCGACCATATTTTTTTAACAATGTTATCTATTTTTTCTTTTTCAATGCCGAGGAAACAAAGCTCGGCAAGTTTTTTTTCAAGTTCCGCAATTATATCTTCACTGCTTTGGGAATTAAGTATGCTCCCGGTGTCCGCGACAAAATAACCTTTACCTTTTACGGAATAGATATAACCTTCGTTTTCAAGTTCTTTGTACGCTTTGACAATTGTGTTTGGATTTATTGTAAGCTTTGCCGCCGTTTCGCGTACGGACATAATTCTGTCACCTGTTTGGAGAGCGCCGCTTACTATCAGATTTTTAATTTTATCCTTGATTTGTTCATAGATAGGTCTGCTGTCACGAAAATCAAGATTAATCATTTTATCACCTGCCCTTCATACTGTATTAACTGTACTATTACATATAATACACTATTTTTATAATTTTGTCAATAGTTTTTTAAAATAAATTTAAAAAATAAATTTTATTTGTTTTGAATAAAAGACATAAAGCTTGTAAGAATAAATAAAAATGCAAAATTAAAGACCGAAAACATTTTTATATAATATCCGCCTCGGCACGGATTATGTTTTACATATTCCCTAAAGGTTATGAGGCTTGCGAGGGAGGCTATAAGCGTACCCACACCGCCTATATTTACTCCGACAAGTAAAGCGGGATAATTTCCCGTAAAACGTGAAAGAAGTATGGCGGAAGGAACATTGCTTATAATCTGACACGATAAAACACTGAAAATAAGAGTGTTTTTGTGAAGCAGCATTTCAAAAAAATTTCTGACGCTTTCGAGCCTTGACATATTGCCCGCGAAAACAAAGAAAAACACAAAGGTTAAAAGCAGCGGATAGTCAACTGCCGCGAGCGCTTTTCTGTCGGCAAGAAAAAGCGAAACTAATATTACCGCAAGACCTGCCGTATATGGCACGACTCTGAAAACCATAACAATCGCGAGAAAAAACAAAACTAAATATATTGCGGTTCTTTTGGGGTTAAGGGACACATTTTCGTCCCCGATATACATATTTTCAGGTTTAATAAATATAAGACAGCAAAGAGTTATAAGAGATACGGAAAGTATAAAAGGGGCTGCCATTATACCCATAAAATTTGTTGTCGGAATGTTAAACCTTGTATAAAGATACAGGTTCTGCGGGTTTCCGAAGGGCGTAAGCATACCTCCGAGATTTGCGGCAATATTTTGCATTATAAACGTAAAAGCCATATATTTTTCCGTATTTGTTGTTTTCAGAACAAAATATCCGAGAGGCAGAAATGTCAGAAGCGCCATATCGTTAGCGATAAGCATTGAGCCTATAAAGGTTATGTAAACCAAAACAAGAACGCATAGCCTTGTATTTTTAAATCTCCGAACAACCTTCCTTGCGAGAATATAAAAAAAGTTTATGTTTTTAAGTGCGCATACTACAGCAAGCACACAAAAAAGACACGAGAGCGTTTTAAAGTCAAAATAATTTATATATTCAGTGTCGGGCGGAACAAAAAAGCACGAAATAACCGCCGCCGCAAGCGCCGTAAACATAACAGCGTTTTTCTTTAAAAAAGCCGCTGCGCGCGGCTCCCGGTTTTTTTCAGTCATAATTGGTCTCCGTTCCAAGAATAATCTACATAATTTTAACTCTTTTTGCAATGTTTGTCAAGATTTTTTAACAATAATTAATATTAATTTAAGAAAATTGTTGACGGTTTCTTTTTTAAGTGGTATAATAGTAATAGTTTTAATAGGGAGATGTCAGCGTGAAAGTTCCTTCCACGTTAAGCCTCCGGAGAAACCCATTGTCCGTGAGAATTTTTCGGCATATGCCGAAACGCACGTGGGTGCAATAATCTCTTATCATTCCTTTGCTCCGCTGATGAGAGAAACTTTAATTATTTTTTTGCCTATGCGGAGCGGCGGAACGGAGATTATTATGTCAAAAGAAATTGTAATTCAAAATGAACGTTTAAAAGTTACCGTGACAACAAAAGGCGCCGAAATTATAAGCGTTTTAAAGGACGGCACGGAACAAATCTGGGAGGGAAATCCCGATATCTGGGCAGGGCATGCACCGATTCTTTTTCCGATATGCGGAGGGCTTAAAGATGATAAATTTATATACCTCGGAAAAGAATATATACTTGAAAAGCACGGCTTTGCAAGACATTTAGAGTTTGAAATTGAAAGTGCCGGAAAAGAAAAGGCGGTTTTTCTTTTGAAAAGCAACGCGAAAACGCTTGAAAGTTATCCTTTTGATTTTGAGTTCCGCATAATATATACGCTTGACGGCAGCAGGATTGATATTGAATACGATGTCAAAAACTTAACGGACGGGGAAATGTACTTTACGGTAGGTTCTCACGAGGCTTATGCCTGCCCCGAAGGAATTGAAAATTACAGCATTGTTTTTGAAAAGAAAGAAACTTTAAAAGCGAATATCGTCAACGGAAATCTGATTGAATATGAAACGGAAGATATTTTAGATAATGCGGATACACTTCCTTTAAAAGAGAAATATTTTAAAATAGATGCGCTTGTTTTTCAGGATATCAAATCAAGAAAGTTATGGCTTAAAAACAACATAAACGGAAAGGAAACAGAGGTTGATTTTGACGGCTTCGGACATCTTCTTTTGTGGCAGAAACAAGGCGCGAAGTACATTTGTATTGAGCCTTGGTGCGGAGTACCCGATTTTGTGGATTCCGATTATGATATTACAAAGAAAAAGAGTATAATCAGCCTTAAAAAAGCGGGAAGAAAAGTATTAAAGCATTCGATTACTTTTTAAAAAATTGCCCGTTAAAGGGGGAAGAAATATGTTTGACGAAAAAGATTTCAGCGTGAGTATGGAAACAATAGTTGCGGAGCTTAAACTAAAAAAGCTCTATTACAACGAGGAAATGGACGAAATAAAAGTGGTTTGCAGTAATGTAAACCGTCCGGGACTTATTCTTGTGGGATTTTTTGAATATTTTGATAAAGACCGCATACAAATCATCGGTAAGGTTGAGCAGACATTTATTCGCAATATGGATAAAAAAACAAAAAAAGAAGTTCTTGATAAGCTTTTTTCGTCGGGAATACCTGCTGTTATTATTACGAGAGATATGGAGCCCGACGAGGATATGCTTGCCGCAGCCGAAAAATATGGCGTACCGCTGCTTTCGACAAAAGATAACACAAGCCGTTTTATGAGTGAGCTTATAAGAAGACTCGGTGTCTGGCTTGCGCCGAGAATAACACGTCACGGTGTGCTTGTTGAGGTTTACGGTGAAGGTATGCTAATACTCGGCGACAGCGGTGTGGGCAAAAGCGAGGCGGCAATTGAGCTTTTAAAGCGTGGTCATCGTCTTGTTGCCGATGACGCTGTCGAAATTAAAAAGGTTTCAAGTGAAACTCTTGTCGGCTCATCGCCCGCGATTATAAAGCACTATATAGAGTTAAGAGGAATAGGTATAGTAAACGTAAAAAATATTTTTGGTATGGGTGCTGTTAAGGATACTGAAAAAATTGATCTTGTAGTTAAACTTGAACCATGGAAAAACGGTTTTGAATATGACAGGCTTGGTGTTGAAAATGAATACGCGGAGATACTCGGCGTTAAAAAACCTCAGCTTACTATTCCTGTCAGACAAGGTAGAAACCTTGCAGTAATTTTGGAAGTTGCCGCTATGAATAACAGGCAGAAGCGTATGGGCTACAATGCCGCCAATGAGCTGTATCAAAGGCTTAACGAAAGCATGGGAATAGAGTAATTTTATTGTGTTTGGAGGTAAGAAAAAAATGTATTATGTAGGTGTGGATTTGGGCGGAACGAATATCGCCGTAGGGCTTGTAAACGAGAACGCTGAAATTGTGAACAAAGAAAGTATAAAAAGCAAACTTCCGAGACCGGCTGAGGAGCTTTTAAAAGATATGGCGCAGCTTATTATAAAAGTATGCGATGACGCCGGTGTTTCTATGAATGAAGTAAAAAGTATAGGTATCGGAACGCCTGGAAGCTGTGATTGCGCAAACGGTGTTTTGGTTTATGCGAATAATCTCGGATATGAAAATGTATCTTTTAAAGATGAAATTCATAAATATATTGATAAGCCCGTATATATTGAAAACGACGCTAATGTTGCCGCGCTTGCGGAATATATAAAAAAGGATAGAAAAATGGAATGTTTTGTTGCGGTTACTCTTGGCACGGGCGTTGGCGGCGGAGTTATTATAAACGGAAAGATTTTTTCGTCGTTTAACGGCGCGGGCGCTGAGCTTGGGCATACAGTTATGGTGTGTGACGGTGAGCCTTGCTCCTGCGGCAGAAATGGATGTCTTGAAGCGTATGCTTCCGCGACGTCGCTCATAAGACAGACAAAAGAGGAAATGGAAAAATCACCCGAAAGCCTTATGAATGAAATCGGCATGGTTAAGGTGACGGGCAGAACAGCTTTTGACGCGGCAAGGCAGGGAGATGCCGCGGGAAAGAGAGTGGTGGATAATTATATTCGCTATGTTGCTGAAGGCATAACAAATATTGTAAACATATTCCAGCCCGAAGAGCTTGTAATTGGCGGCGGTGTTTGCAATGAAGGCGATTATCTTCTTTTGCCGATTATAGATTATGTAAAGAAAAATCAGTATGTTAAAAAGCTTAAAACAACCAAAATATCAATTGCGGAGCTTGGCAATGACGCGGGTATAATAGGCGCCGCGATGCTCGGACTTTAAACCGGGGCGGAAAGGAAAAATATGCAGAAAGCTGAAAATGCTCTTACAAAAGCCGGAATAGAATATTTAAAAGGTGAATCTATGAAAAGGCATACGTCGTTTAAAATCGGCGGTGAGGCGGATTTTTTTGTTTTACCCGAAAACGTGGAGCAAGTATGTCTTGCTGCTTTAGCAGCGAAAGAAAGCGGTATGCCTCTTACAGTTATTGGTAACGGATCAAACCTTCTTGTTTCGGATCACGGGATTGATGGTATGGTTATATGTACCGAAAAGCTTTGCAAAATAGAAGTCTTTGGCAAAACTGTAAGGGCGGAAAGCGGGGCGCTGCTTAGCCGCTTTGCTAAAATTTGCGCCGATAATTCACTTACGGGCGCCGAATTTGCCGGCGGGATACCTGGAAGCGTAGGCGGAGCTGTTTTTATGAATGCGGGCGCTTACGGAGGAGAGATTAAAGATATTGTCAAGACAGTTACGGCTTTTGACGGCAGCGGAATAAAAATTTTTAAGGCTGAGAAATGTGATTTCGGTTACAGAAAGAGTATTTTCTCAGACGGCGGGTATATTATTCTTGAAGCGGAATTTTTACTTGAGGAAGGAAACGAGAAAGATATAAGGGAAAAAATGAAAGAGCTTGCGGGCAGAAGGCGTGACAAGCAGCCCCTTGAATATCCGAGCGCCGGAAGCACATTTAAACGGCCCGAAGGATATTTTGCCGGAGCGCTTATTGAGGGCGCCGGACTTAAGGGCTTTTCTGTCGGAGGAGCGCAGGTGTCCGAGAAACATGCCGGTTTTGTAATTAATAAAGGCAGCGCAACATGTGAAGACGTTACAGAGCTTATAAAGGAAGTAAAAAAAAGAGTTTACGAAAATAGCGGTGTTTTGCTTGAAGAAGAAATAAAAGCTGTGGGAAGGAAAGAAAGCAAATGAAAATAGTTATAATTTCAGGTATGTCGGGAGCAGGAAAATCAAGCGCGATAAAGGCTATGGAGGACGCGGGCTTTTACTGTGTTTATAATATGCCACCGCAGCTTATACCGATTTTTGCTGAGGTTTGCGGTCAGTCAAACGGTGAGATTGAAAAAATTGGTCTTGTTGTGGATATGAGAAGCGGAACTATGTTTAATCAGCTTCCCGATGTTCTTGAAAAATTAAGGGCAAAAAATATTGATTATGATATACTGTTTCTTGAAGCTAGCGATGAAGTGCTTGTTTCAAGATATAAGCAGACCAGACGAAGTCATCCGCTTGCGCCCGATGGCGGAGTAAGTGAGGGGATAGCACAGGAAAGAGAGCTGCTTAAAGATGTGCGTAAAAACGCTCAGTATATAATAGATACTTCATCACTTACGCCGCTTCAGCTGAAAGAGGAAGTTAATAAAATTTTCCTTAAAGGCAGCGAGTATAAGAGTATGGTTATAAAAATAGAGTCGTTTGGCTTTAAGCACGGAATACCTTATGACGCTGACCTTGTTTTTGACGTAAGATTTTTGCCAAACCCGTTTTATATACCTGAACTTAAAGCTAAAACGGGGCTGAACCACGAAGTCAGCAGCTATGTTTTTTCGTTTGAACAGACAGGGGTATTTGTAAAGCAGCTTGAAGAAATGATTTCTTTTTTGATACCTCATTATATGGAAGAAGGCAAAACAGAGCTTGTTATCGGGATAGGCTGTACGGGCGGCAAGCACAGAAGTGTTGCCATTGCGGAGGAGCTTTATAAATATATTTCAAAAACAGATTACAGAACGGTAATAAAGCATAGAGATTATCTTAAAGAATAGCTTTTAAAGGGGGAGAAAAAGCGGTGTCGTTTACATATCAGCTAAAAAAGGAAATTCTTGAAAAAGAAAATACAAAAGCTTGTTGCAGCTTATCGGAGCTTGCGGGAATTGTTGCTTTTTCGTCCTCTATAAAAAACAGAAACGTCAAAATTGTTATTGAAAACAGAGCTGTTGCCGCACGCATTGTAAGGCTTATGAAGCGTACGCTCGGTACTAATGTGGAGGTTGAAAAACGAAGCGGCGGTGGCGTAAGAAAAAATGATGTTTTTATTATAAACTGTCGTGACGGTAAAGCTTTATTTGAAAAGCTTGGGTTAAATAATAGTTTACAAAAGATACTGAAGCCCTGTTGTAAAAGAGCGTTTATAAAAGGAGCTTTTTTGGGCGGAGGCAGTGTATCTGATCCGAACAAGAGGTATCATCTTGAATTTGTCACCGGCTATGATGATATATGCGGTAATGTAATAGAATTGTTTGAGGATATGGGATTAAAAGCGGGAAAAATTTTTCGCAGAGGAAAAAACGTGATATATTTTAAGGATTGCGATATGATTTGTGATGTGCTTGCGGGAATCGGCATAAATCGCGGCGTTATGGAAATATATGAGATAAAGGTCATAAAAGATAAAAAGAATGAGCTTAACCGCATTAACAATATGGAAGTCGCGAATATTTTTAAAATTGTTGATGCTGCGGCAAATCAGCTTATGTGTATTGAGAAAATTGATAAGGCTGTCGGAATTGACAGCCTTCCGGAATCTTTAAGAGAGCTTGCAAAGCTCAGAATTAAATACCCCGATGACGGACTTGGCGCGCTTGGAGCGAAGCTGTCTCCGCCGCTCGGAAAATCGGGGGTAAATCACAGAATGAGAAAAATCATAGAGATATCTAAAAGATACTAAGTATTAAAATAATATTAATAAACAGCATTAGCGGTTTTACATTTGTTTGTACAATATATAAGTTATAAAAAGAGGTGAGTACAAAATGGAAGGCTTTGTTCATCTTCATACGCATACAGAGTACAGTCTGCTTGACGGAGCGTGCCGTATCGATGAGCTTTTAAAGCGTGCGTCAGAGCTTGGAATGAAGGCAATGGCAATAACGGACCACGGCAATATGTACGGCGTTGTCAAATTTTATAAGGCGGCAAAAAAATACGGTGTAAAGCCGCTTCTCGGCTGCGAGGTTTACACCGCGCCGCGAAGCCGTCACGAAAAGGAAGGCAGGCAGGACAGTGAGCCGGGGCATCTTGTGCTCATCGCGAAAAATAATGCCGGTTATAAAAATCTTATGAAAATTGTTTCGGCGGGTTTTATTGAAGGCTTTTACTATAAACCGAGAATTGACATGGAGCTGCTGCGTGAGCACAGCGAAGGTCTTATCGCGCTTTCCGCTTGTCTTGCGGGAGATATTCCAAGGAATATTCTTGAAGGCAATATGTCAAAAGCAAGAGAGTATATAGAGAATTTTACTGATATTTTCGGTAAGGACGATTTTTACATTGAGCTTCAGGACCACGGTATTCCGGAGCAAAAGCAGGTTAATATTCACCTTATTAATTTTGCGGGTGAGTACGGGCTTAAAATGGTAGTAACCAATGACATACATTATGTAAACAAGAGCGACAGCGAAATGCATGACGCACTCCTTTGCATACAGACGGGGAAAACGGTTGATGACGAAAACCGTATGAAATTTGCGACGCAGGAGTTTTATGTAAAATCGGAGGAAGAAATGGCAAGCCTGTTTCCTAATATCCCGTCGTGTATAACGAATACTGCCGAAATTGCCGAAAAATGCAATGTGGAGCTGGAATTTGGTAATTATCATTTGCCGAAATTTGCCGTTCCCGAAGGCTATACGCCTTTTGAGTACCTTAAATATTTATGCGAAAGCGGTCTTGCCGAAAGATATGACGCGGCGGACGAAAAAATAAAATCAAGGCTTAAGTATGAGCTTGATACCATAGATAAAATGGGCTATGTTGATTACTTTCTGATTGTCTGGGATTTTATAAAATACGCGAAGGACAACGGTATAGTTGTAGGTCCCGGACGTGGCTCGGCGGCAGGCAGCGTTGTTTCGTACTGCCTTAAAATTACGGATATTGATCCGGTAAAATATAACCTTCTTTTTGAGCGTTTTTTAAATCCCGAAAGGGTAAGTATGCCCGATATTGATGTGGATTTCTGCATTGAACGCCGCCAGGAAGTAATTGATTATGTAATAGAAAAATACGGTGAGCCGAATGTTGCACAGATTATAACCTTCGGCACCTTCGGGGCGAAACAGGCAATCCGTGACAGCGCCAGGGTTCTTAGCGTTCCTTATGCCGATGCTGACAGAATTGCAAAGCTTATACCGCAGGAGCTTAATATGACCATTGAAAAAGCAATGGGAATGAACAAAGAGCTGCGTGAGCTTTACGATGAAAGCGAAACGGCGGCAAAGGTTATTGATATCGCGAAAGCTATTGAGGGTATGCCGAGGCACTCGTCAACACATGCCGCGGGCGTTGTTATTTGCGGAGAACCTGTAAGTGATTATGTTCCGCTTGCTCATAACGGTGAAATGGCAATTACACAGTTTGAAAAAGATACCGTTGAGGAGCTTGGTCTTTTAAAAATGGATTTTTTGGGGCTTCGCAACCTTACAATTATCCGTGACACGCTTGATATGATAAAAAGGAGTACGGGTGAGACGGTTGACCTTGTTAATATAGATTATGAAATTCCCGGCGTTTACGAAATGATTTCGGACGGCGATACCGACGGCGTTTTTCAGCTTGAATCGGCAGGTATGAAAAACTTTATGAAGGAATTAAAGCCGCGGAATCTTGAGGATATAATTGCGGGGATTTCGTTATTCCGGCCCGGACCTATGGACGAGATACCAACTTATGTTTCAAATAAACAGCACCCCGAAAGAGTTACTTATAAACATGAAAAGCTAAAACCTATACTTAATGTGACATACGGCTGTATGGTATATCAGGAGCAGATTATGCAGATAGTGCGCGACCTCGCGGGATATTCCTTCGGACGGGCAGACCTTGTACGGCGTGCCATGAGCAAAAAGAAAATGGACGTTATGGAAAAAGAGAGAGATTTTTTCATAAACGGCATTACGGACGAAAACGGCACTGTTACCCTTGACGGAGCGGTACGCCGCGGAGTTGACAAAAAAACCGCGAACGATATATTTGACGGAATGATAGATTTCGCAAAATACGCTTTTAATAAGTCTCATGCGGCGTGTTATGCGGTTATTGCTTACGAAACGGCATATCTTAAATACAAATATCCTACATTTTTTATGGCGGCGCTTCTTTCGAGTGTACTTTCGACGACAGACAAGGTAACGCAGTATATTATGGATTGCGGTAAAATGGGTATCAAACTTTTACCGCCTTCAATAAACGAAAGTATAGACGGCTTTTTCGTCGATGAACATTCTATCAGATTTGGGCTTGCCGGTATTGCGAACGTAGGATTTAACCTTGTTGATGTTATTGTTAAAGAAAGAGAGCAGCGGGGTAAATTTACGTCTTTTGATGATTTCGCAAACCGTATGCAGGTAAGGGAAATGAATAAGCGTGCGGTTGAATGTATGATAAAGGCGGGGGCGATGGATTGCTTCGGAAAAAGCCGCGCGGCGCTCCTTGACGGATACGCGGACGTGCTTGACGGGCTGGCAAACAGCAAGCGTACTAATCTTGCGGGACAAATGTCGCTTTTGAATTTTTTAAATGATGAAGAAGGCGAAGCAGAGCAGGACAGCATATCCGATAAAGAGGAATTTCCGCTTCTGACGCTTCTTGCCATGGAAAAAGAAATGATGGGAATATATATTTCCGGTCACCCGATGCAGGAATATGAGGAGCTTTTAAGTAAAATAAACGTGAATTTTACAGCTGATATTGCAGGTGAGGAAAGCAAGATAAATGATGGCGATACCGTAACCGTTGCGGGTATGGTTTCTGCAAGAAAAGACAAGCTTACCAAAAATAATACGTATATGTCATATATTTCCGTTGAGGATATTTACGGCAGCATTGAAGTGCTTGTTTTTCCGAAAATTTTTGAGCGCGCGCGAAATTTACTTGATTTGGGAGAGCCTGTTTGTGTGCGGGGCAGAGTTGATATTAAGGAGGAGCACCCGCCGAAAATAATTGCCGACAGTATTTCACTGCTTGCGGATGCCGCGAAAATCAGTTCTGTCCCGGAGGACGGACGCAAGCTTTACATAAAGCTGAAGCTTGGCAAGGATTTTTTGCTTGACCGTGTTATGGATATTATATCGCGTTATAAGGGTATGACTTCGCTTTGTATTTATTTTGAAGAAAAAGGCAAAGCGTTTAACGCGAATCCGGAGAATTTTGTTGACGCTTCGGACGAGCTGATTACGGAGCTGTGCGAATTATTGGGTGAAGATTGTGTAAAATTGACAAAAATTTCATAGTAGGCTCTGTAAAAAAGAGTAAATTTGTAAAAAATAACAAAAAATAAAAAAACACTTGCTTTTTTTATTGAGTTGTGTTATAATAATAAATGCTTATTAAATTTGAAAAACTGTAACGGATAAGGGTGTAAGTTTTGGTATTAAGGTAAGTCACTCTCACAGACGTGCTAACCGTACATGGAAAGCTAATATACGTTCGGTTAGAGCAATTGTGGACGGCACACCTAAAAAAGTTAATGTATGTACCAGGTGTCTGCGCTCAGGAAAGGTTGAGCGCGCGGTCTGAACGTTGTTTTTTTGCCGGCGCGAGAGCATTATTATACGGAGGCGTTATGTTATGCAGCTTGATATTTCAAAAATAGCGGCTTCCTCCGCAGAAGGTGAAAAGCTTGTTTTTGACAGCGAGTCAGAGCTTATGCCTGTTTGTTTTTGCGGAAATGATTTTATTTTTCCGGGAAAAACAAAGCTCAGCGGAACGGTTACAAACAAGGCAGGAGCCTTTTTTCTCGAAATGAAAGTTTGCGGCGTAAGCGAAACTTTATGCGCGAGATGCGGTAATCCTGTAAGAAAAGACTTTGATTTTAACTTAAATGAAAAACTTATAAAAAGCGGCGGAGCTGCTGATGATGACGCCGTTGTAATTGATGGGTTTAACTTAAATCTTGACGAATTTGCCGTCAACGGTTTTTTGATGAACTCGTCCGCGAAATATTTATGTAGCGAAGAATGTAAAGGTCTTTGTCCTGTTTGCGGCAAAAATTTAAACGAAGGGGATTGTCTTTGCAGCAAAGAGCAGAGCGACCCGCGTTTTGACATTCTTGATAACCTTAAATTTTAGTGATGAAATATTAACAGGAGGTGTAGGCAGATGGCAGTACCAAAAAGAAAAACATCAAAAGCTCGCCGTGACAAAAGACGCGCGAATTGGAAGCTTGTGATTCCCGGTATGGTTCAGTGTCCTCAGTGTCATGAATACACAATGCCGCACAGAGCGTGCAGGGCTTGTGGATATTACAAAGGAAAAGAAGTTGTAAAAACAGCAGCTGCCGAATAAAAAAAGAGAACTTGCCGCTTAAAGCTTTAAGCGGCGAGCGTTTGCTGCTTGGGCTGTGACAAGGCTTGTATTTAAAATTGCGCTTGCGGCGTTGCCGCATGTACGTTTTGAGGCAGGCTGCGGCAGAGTCCTTTTTTATTTGCTTGGAGGTGACATCGTGTGGACAAGTATAAACGCATAAGCAGTGTTGACAGTGGCAGTATTGCCGAGGAGGCGGGCATTGAAAGCGGCGATTATATCCTTGAAATTAACGGTCACGGCGTCACCGATATTTTAGCTTATAAGTATTATTCAAATGATGAAAATATTACACTCACTGTCGGCAAAAAAAACGGCGATACGGAAATAATAGAAATTGAAAACCCGTATTTTGAGGATTTGGGGCTTAATTTTGAGTATCCGCTTCTTTCAAAATCCCGTTCGTGCAGGAACAAGTGTATTTTTTGTTTTATCGACCAGCTTCCGAAGGGTATGAGGAAAACGCTTTATTTTAAAGATGACGATTCGAGGCTGTCACTTCTTCACGGCAATTACGTAACTCTTACAAACCTTTCCGATAAGGATATCAAAGATATTGCCGATATGCATATAAGCCCGATAAATATTTCCGTTCACGCAACCGACAGCAAGGTGCGGGAAGTGCTTTTCGGTCATAAAAATACAGGCGATATAATAAAAAGAATGAAATTTTTCGCGGACAACGGAATTACCATGAACGGGCAGATTGTTCTTTGCAAGGGCGTAAATGACGGAGAGGTTTTAAATAAAACACTTGAGGATTTATGCGGTCTTTACCCTGCGGTTTATTCGGTTTCGGTTGTTCCGGTGGGGCTTACAAAGTACCGTGAAGGGCTTTATCCGCTTGAGCCTTTTGAAAAAGAGGACGCGGCAAAGGTGCTTGATAAGATAGAGGAATTTCAGCGGAAAATGCTCGAGAAATGCGGCAGCAGAGTTATATACGCATCAGATGAATTTTACCTTACGGCGGGACGAGATGTGCCTCCGTGTAAAGAATATGAGGACTTTCCGCAGATTGAAAACGGCGTAGGACTGATTTCTTCAATCCGTGAGGAATTTAACGAAGCGCTTGAGGATCTGGAAGAACAAAGCCTCGACCGTGAAATTTCGATTGCGAGCGGCAAAGCGGCATATCCTTTAATATGCGGCTTTAAAGAACAGCTTTGCAGGAAAATTAAAGGACTTAAAATAAATGTATATGAAATAACAAATAACTTTTTCGGAGAACGAATAACGGTTTGCGGGCTTTTAACCGGAGGCGATATAGAAGCGCAGCTTGAGGGTAAGCCGCTTGGGGAAAGGCTGCTTATTTCACATTCGGCTCTCCGCTCGGGCGAAGACGTTTTTCTTGACGATATGACGCTTTCGGAGCTTGAGAAAAGCCTGAATGTTAAAATAATTCCCGTTTATAATGACGGATATGAATTTGTAGAAGCGGTTCTCGGAAAGGAGGAAAACTGAAATGAAACCTGTAATAGCCATTGTCGGCAGACCGAACGTTGGCAAATCTGCGCTTTTTAACAGGCTTGCGGGCAGACGTATTTCGATAGTTGAGGATACGCCCGGCGTTACACGTGACAGAATATACACGGATATCGAGTGGCGAAGTACCCCTATAACACTTATAGATACGGGCGGTATTGAGCCTGACACAAGCGATGAAATGCTTGTTCAGATGAAAAGACAGGCAATGCTTGCGGTTGACATCGCGGACGTTATAATTTTTGTGGGTGATATTAAAACAGGTGTGACCGCCGCAGACAGTTCCGTTGCGGATATGCTGCGAAAATCGGGGAAACCGGTTGTTCTTGCGGTGAATAAGGTTGATAAGGTCGGTAATCCTCCGCCCGAAATATATGAATTTTACAATCTCGGTCTTGGCGACCCCATTTCGGTTTCGGCAGTGCAAAGCCTTGGGCTTGGAGATATTCTTGACGCCGCTTATGAGCATTTTCCGAGTGAATTTGATGATGAGGAGGAAAAGGAGCTTATAAAGGTTGCCGTAATCGGGCGGCCGAATGCGGGTAAATCCTCTCTGATAAATAAAATCCTCGGTGATGAGAGGGTTATTGTAAGTGAAATCGCGGGTACAACAAGGGACGCGATTGATACCTATTATGAAAAAGACGGAAAAAAATATCTGTTTATCGATACGGCGGGAATAAGGCGTAAATCAAAGGTTGATGAAGCTGTTGAGCGTTACAGCGTTTTAAGAAGCTATGCGGCGATTGACAGAGCGGACGTATGCCTTATTATGATAGACGGAAAAGAAGGTGTTGCGGAGCAGGACGCGAAGGTTGCCGGTTATGCGCACGAGGAGGGCAAAGCTTCCGTCATAATAATAAACAAATGGGATACCGTAACAAAGGAAACCGGTACAATGAAGCAGGCAAAGCTTGATACCTATGAAAAGCTTTCGTTTATGCAGTACGCCCCGATTGAATGTATAAGCGCCAAAACGGGCAGCCGGGTTGAAAAAATTTTTCCGCTTATTGACAGCGTATATGAGCAGAACTCAAAGAGAATAACAACGGGAGCGTTAAACGATATTATAAACGAGGCGACGCTTAAAGTTCAGCCGCCGTCAGATAAAGGCAAGAGGCTGAAAATTTATTACGGTACGCAGCCGTCAGCAAATCCGCCGACGTTTGTGCTTTTTGTGAACGATAAAAAGCTTGCGCATTTTTCTTATATCAGATATCTTGAAAATCAGATACGCTCGGCTTTCGGTATGGGCGGTACACCGGTACGCTTTATCATAAGAGAAAAAGGCACAGATTCGGGTGCTTCAAAGTGGAAATAAAAGTACATGTTACAGCTTATTAAGAAATGAGGGGTTTTATATGTCAGCTATCGGAGTAAAAACGGTAAAAATGTTAAATCATATTTTCCCGAAACAGGTTCACCCTTTCAATATGCGGCAGGACGGCGAGAAAACTTATGCTATGTGGCAGTTTGAAAAAGGGCAGGATACGGTAAAATTTTTCCTTGAAAAATATACCCTTGATGAAATGTTTAAGGATAAGCTGGTGCTTGATTTTGGCTGCGGAGCGGGCGGGAAATCCCTTTTCTATGCAAGCTGCGGCGCGAAAAAGGTTACGGGGATAGAAATTGTGGAGAGCTATAAAGAGGAAGCCGAAAAGCTGGCTGAAAGCCTTGGGCTTTCCGATAAATTTGAATTTGTTATCGGAAGCGCGACGGAGTCGGGGTTTCCGTCCGGCAGCTTTGACACGGTTATTATGAACGACTTTATGGAGCATATCGCAAACCCCGAAAAGGTTTTAATTGAGGCAAAAAGAATTATAAAGCCGGGAGGCAGAATATATATTAATTTTCCGCCGTATTATCATCCCTTCGGAGCCCATCTTTCGGACGCTGTCAATATGCCGTGGTGTCATATGTTTTTCAGCGAAAAAACGCTTGTTGACGCGTATAAAGACCTTGTAAAGGATTTACCCGACGGCAAGGATAGAATAAACTTCAGAATTTCCGGAAACGATAAAGGCGAGGAATATTTTTCGTATATTAACAGAATGACGATAAAACGCTTTAAAAAAATCCTTGAAAAGCTTGAAATTATGCCTGTATATTATACGGAAACACCGGTCAGAAACATTGTTGCGCCGCTTGCGAAATTTCCGCCTACAAAAGAAATGTTTGTAAAAATGGTAACCTGCGTAATTGAAGGTTAAAATTTAAAAAAACAAATAAATTTGTAAGAAAACATATAAGTTTGCAAAAAATGTTTGACTTTATAAATTTTATGTGCTAAAATTAAATTGTAAAAATTAAATATGTTCACACAAAGTGCCGTGTATGCCGCAGGAAGAAAAGGCATACACGGTGAAAAGGGAATGGGGTGAGAATCCCCTGCGATACCAGTCGCCGTATGCGGATTACGGCTTTGCGTCGTCGGTGAAAGCCGGTCATTGGGAAACCGAGAAGGCAGGCGCAGAGCAAAAGCAAAGGCTTAAATCCGTGAGCCGGAAGACCTGCTTTGATGTCGCTTTGTAAAATGCTTTTTGGCAAAGGAGCGATAGTTTTGCTTATCCGAAAGTCTGTTTTTCGGGGTGTTTTTGCTATGCAAAATGTGATGAACACAGAAATAACTGCTGTGGTAATTTT
>CACZWD010000002.1 GCA_902784805.1 uncultured Ruminococcus sp.
CACACCTGATTCAAAAAAAGTTGGAATCATATTGAGAAACACCTTTGATGAAGAAGGAAAATATATTTCAAAAGCAAATTCATGGAGTATGGAACTTCCGAATTATTTTCAGCTAATGGGCTCGGATTTAAGCTCTTCAACTTATTACAGCAGTAAAGACGGCATAACTATAAACGTCCAGCAGGCATCGGGACTTTATAAGTCTATCAAAGAGCTTAAAGAAACAATGGTTCTTCTTGAAAAAAAAGAAAGTCGTAGAAAAGACACGGAAATTATAGTCGGAACTGACAGCAAGAAGATTGGTGATAATAGCTATACCTCTTTTACAGAACTTATAAAATCAGATAACGACGCTGCGTATTTACAGTATTTTGTATCATACAGCAGCGGTATAACAATGACCATAACCGTTTTATATCCCGAACTTGCTTATTCAAAAAGGAACATTCAAGTTGTTGAGGATATAGTAGCGTCATATAAGGATAATTAAAAATATTTTTATAATACGCCCCGTGCAGTAATAAGCAAAGCTTGCTACTGCATGGCGTAAATGATTTTATGAAATTTTTGCAAAAGCCGGGCGGTTCAGATGTACTCAAAACCGTAACAAGTTGGTAGCAATTTGAAGGCGTTATTGAAACGCGCTTGTAAATAAATAGCCAGCGTTTGCGTGATTTTTTGCGAAAAGTATAGTGGCAACAAAGCATATGAAAAACGCCTGTGAAAATCACAGGCGTTTTGAATGCAGCAAAATTTGCTGCGATGTGGTGCTATAGGATTTAATTTGAGAGCATTGTAAGATATATATCCGAAAAAAGGTTGGTTGTGACAGTTTTCCATAGGCGAGTGCGTTTACAAACGAGTAAGGAAACTGAGCGTGACTTTTTTCGGAGAAGGAGGAACAACAATGCATGTGACTGATTTTGTGCAAACAAAAACCGGAACGAAGCAAAGTTCGTTCCGACGTGGTGCCGGTGGTGGGAGTTGAACCCACACGGTATTGCTACCAACGGATTTTGAGTCCGTCACGTCTGCCAATTCCATCACACCGACAAATCACTATATTATTATACTATAAAAACAAGGAAAAATCAAGCGTTTTTTTAAAATTATATAGAATTTTTAAATTCTATATAATTTTTTTGCGTTTTCAGTAGTTATTTTTGCTACGGTTTCAACGGTAACCTTTTTTATTTCGGCAATTTTCTCTGCTATGTACCTGATATTGCGACTGTCGTTGCGTGTGCCTCGAACAGGCTCCGGAGCAAGATATGGGCAGTCTGTTTCTATTAAAATATGTTCAAGCGGAATTTCCGAAACAACCTGAACGCCGCGGCGGTTGTTTTTAAATGTAACAGGTCCGCCGACCGAAATATACATACCGATATTTATCACTTCTTGAGCTGTTTCCGGGCTGCCGCTGAAGCAATGCATTACACCGCCGATTTTTGCAATATTATATTTTTTTAAAATGTCTGTACAATCTTTAACCGCGTCACGGCAATGCACTGCAATGGGCTTATTAAGCTCCAGCGCAAGCTCAATTTGACGTTTGAACCACTTTTTTTGAAGCTCACGGGGGGAGTTGTCATAGTAATAGTCAAGCCCGATTTCACCGATTGCGACAACTTTGTCAGACTCTGCAAGCTCTGCAAGCTCCGGTATATCTTTTTCCGTCATATTTTCTGCATTATGCGGATGAACTCCTACCGCTGCATATATAAACGGGTATCGCTTTGCCAAAACAATTGATTGCCGTGAAGAAGCAAGGTCATCACCGATGTTTGCAATATACGAAACCCCTGAGTTTTGCATATCGGAGATAACGGCTTCACGGTCATTATTGAATTTTATGTCATTAAGGTGGGCGTGTGAATCAAAAAACATAGTAAAAAGCCTCTATTTTTTTAGTAATGGCATTGGTTTCGTCATTCTGTCGGACGATTATATTTGATAATAAAAGCGTCAAATTCATCGTCAGTCAAAAAACCAACATTTCGTGCCGTTTCATTTCCGTTTTCAAAAACAATAAGAGTGGGGACAGAGGTAATGCCATATTTTGTTGTTAAAATAATTTCATTATCAATATTAACTTTTCCGAAAATAATGCTGTCTGAATATTTTTCCGCCATATGAGAAAATACCGGTGAAAAGCTCGCGCAGGCATTGTCCCAAGAGGCTCTGAACTGAACGATAACAGGTAAATTTACATTTATGACTTCAGCTTCAAAATTTTCGGCTGTCAGCTCAATTTCCATTCTGTTTTTCCTCCATATCGGCGCTGATTAAAAGCTTGTCAATATATTCAAGTGACCGCATTGATATAAGCCGGTTTTTTTCCGCTTTAGCGCCTTTGCCTTTGATTTTAATTTCAAGCGGACTCATTATGCCGAAAGTAATGTTCATAGGCACAAATTTTCCGAGGGAGTTTTCGGATATATACGATGCCAGACCGCCGAGTGCGGTTATAGGGGGCAATATAAAAGGAGGCGTACCGGTTAATTCATTTGCAAGATTTATACCTGCCATAAGCCCTGACGAAGCGGACTCGACATATCCTTCAACGCCCGTCATCTGTCCGGCAAAGTATAATGGCAAAACGCTGTTTTTAAGTCTGTATCTGTTATCAAGCAGAACAGGAGAATTCATATAAGTGTTTCTGTGCATTACGCCGTATCTTACAAATTCAGCGTTTTTAAGCGCAGGTATAAGCGAAAAAACACGTTTTTGCTCACCCCATTTAAGATGCGTCTGAAACCCTACCATATTATAAAGAGAGCCTTCTTTATTATCCTGTCTTAATTGTACAACGGCATATGCCTCCGTGCCTGTTGCGGGATTGATAAGACCGACAGGCTTGAGAGGTCCGTAAAGCATGGTTTCCTCGCCTCTTGACGCCATTGTTTCAATCGGCATACAACCTTCAAAAACAATTTTTTTATCTACGTCCTTTAACGGCGCGGCTTCGGCATTTATAAGCTCATGATAAAAAATATCATATTCCTCTTTTGTCATGGGACAGTTAATATAATCGTCCTCGCCTTTTCCGTATCTTGATGCTCTGAACGCTTTTGACATATCTACCGACTCAAGAGTTACAATGGGAGCCGCGGCATCAAAAAAATACAAATTTTCACTGCCTGTAAGTGCTGTTATTTTCTCAAAAAGTCGGGGAGTAGTAAGAGGTCCTGTCGCAATAACCGAGTTTTCAGTGGGAAGTTCCGTAAGCTCAAAGCTTTTAAAATCAATCAGCGGGTGATTTTTAATTTTTGAAGTTACCATATCGGAAAAAGCTGTGCGATCAACCGCCAGCGCACCGCCGGCAGGAACTTTTGTTGCGTCGGCACATTCCATAATAAGCGAGCCGAGCCTGCGCATTTCCTCTTTTAAAAGACCGACTGCGTTTTCGAGCCTGTCAGAACGCAAAGAATTACTGCATACAAGCTCCGCCAAGCCGTCATAGTGATGAGCGGGAGTTTTTTTGTTCGGTTTCATATCGATAAGTGTAACATTTATACCGCGCGTCGCGAGTTGCCACGCGGCTTCACAGCCCGCAAGCCCCGCACCTGCGACAATAGCTTTATTCATTTTCATCAGCTTTCTTTTTAGATCGTTTCTGTTTGTTGTATTCACAATCTTTATTGAGACAGATTTTGTTGTTTTTGAGTATTCTGCCTTTTATGGAGCGGTTAAGAAGCATATTTCCACAAACGGGACACTTTTCGTTTGTTGGTTCGTCCCAACTCATAAAATCACATTCAGGGTTGTTGTTACAACCAAAATAGCGTATTCCTTTGCGGCTTCTGCGTATAACAATACTGCCTCCGCATTTAGGACAATTTACGCCTGTTTCTTCAATTATGGGTTTTGTATTTTTGCATGACGGGAAACCTGGGCAAGCAAGAAATCTGCCAAACCGTCCGTCACGGTAAACCATTTTTCTGCCGCAAAGCTCACAAGTAACATCGGATTCCTCAAGAGAAAGCTTAACATGCTCAATTTTTTTGTCTGCCTGTTCAAGCTCTTTTTTAAACGGCGGATAAAAATCCCGCAGAATTTTTTTCCATTCAAGCTTGCCTTCTTCAACTTCATCAAGCTTTGTTTCCATATTTGCTGTAAATTCAACATCAACAATCTGAGCAAAATTATCTTTCATAAGGTCGTTTACAGCAATACCAAGTTCTGTAGGATAAAGCTGTTTTTTATCTTTTAAAACGTATTTTCTCGCAACAATTGTTGAAACGGTAGGCGCATATGTGCTTGGCCTGCCTATACCGAGCTCCTCAAGGGTTTTTATAAGGCTTGCTTCGGTGTAGCGTGCCGGAGGCTGCGTGAAATGCTTTTTTGGCGTAAGCTCTTTAAGATTTAAAACATCGTTTTCATTTATGGGCGGAAGCGGCTGACTTTTTTCTTTATTGTCACTTACTTCTTCATAAATAGTTGTAAAGCCCGGAAAGACTATACTACTGCCACTTACTTTAAAAATATAATCTGCAGCGGAAATTGTAACGCTTGTAATATCAAGTTCAGCAGAGGACATCTGACTTGCAACAAACCTATCCCATATAAGTTTATATATTTTAAACTGTTCTGACGAAAGAGAATCTTTAATATTTTCGGGAACAAGCTCCGGAAGCGAAGGTCTGATAGCTTCATGAGCATCTTGCGCGTTTTTTTTGTTTTTAAAAATTCGCGGAGATATAGGCATATATTCCTTGCCCCATCTGCCCATAATATATTTTCGTACGGAGGAGATTGCTTCGTCCGCAATGCGCACAGAGTCTGTTCTCATATAGGTTATTAAACCTACGGCACCAATGCTTTTTATTTCGACACCTTCATAAAGTTGCTGAGCTATCATCATGGTGCGTGTTGAAGTATATCCGAATTTATTCGCAGCTTCCTGCTGAAGTGTGCTTGTTATAAACGGAGGAAGAGGAGGACGATTTTTAGAAGTCTTTTTTACCTCGGTAACTTTATACTCCGCGCCCTTAAGCGCGTTTATAATGTTTATTGTTTGTTGTTCATTTTCAGGCACTATTTTATCTTTTTTGTTTCCGTAAAATTTAGCTGTAAATTTCTTTTTTGACGGGGGATTTGTAAGCGAAGCCTCGATACTCCAGTATTCTTTCGGTTCAAAAGCGATTATTTCATCTTCTCTATCACATATAAGCTTTGTAGCAACAGATTGCACACGTCCGGCACTCAAGCCTTTTTTAACTTTGCGCCAGAGAAGGGGAGAAATGGAGTATCCTACAATTCGGTCAAGTAAACGTCTTGCCTGCTGGGCGTTTACAAGGTCATAGTCAATGTTTCTGGGCTCTTTTATTGCTGCCTTTACGGCATCCTTTGTTATTTCGTTAAAAACAACTCTTGACGTGGTTTTTTCGGGTAAATTAAGCGCCTGCATAATATGCCATGAAATAGCTTCTCCTTCACGGTCAGGGTCCGTCGCGAGAATAACTTTATCGGAAGCTTTTACTTCTTTTTTAAGTTCCTTCATAACATCGCCTTTACCCCTTATTGTGAGGTAAGAAGGCTCAAAATCATTCTCAAAATCAACTCCCATTGAGCTTTTCGGAAGGTCACGTATATGCCCCATAGTGGCTCGTACCGTATAATTAGTGCCAAGATATTTTTTTATTGTTTTTGATTTTGCGGGTGATTCGACAATCAAGAGTGTTTTTCCCATAGTTTATTCCTTTCTTTAACGTATTTTCGAGGTCTTTATAAATTTTTGTCCGGGAAGAGCTTCGACAAGCCCGGATATTTCGAGAAGTGTCATAACTGAGCTGACTTTCGGAAGAGGTAAGCCCGTATGAGCGCTTATTTCATCTAACGAAAGCGCTTCGGTTCTTACAGCTTCCATAATTAGCTGTTCCGGCATAATTTCATCATCGGATATAATATTTTGAGAAACGGGCACAGCTTCGGGCTGATTGTCCGGACTGCCGCCGTCATCTTCATCATAGGTCAAAAAATCAAACTGCTCAAGAATATCATTAATGCCTGTAACAATATAAGCGCCGTTTTTTATGAGCCTGTTTGTGCCGACAGAATTGGGGCTTGTTATATTTCCGGGTACGGCAAAAAGCTCTTTGCCTTGTTCAAGTGCAAGCTTTGCCGTTGTTGAGGTACCGCTTACTTCTTCGGCTTCAACAACTATAATGCCGTGTGATAAGCCACTGATAATTCTGTTCCTTTGCGGAAAATTCCACTTGTATGGAGGCGTATCGAAAGCAAATTCGGACATTACTTCACCGTGCTGCATTATATTTACCATTCGTGAGGCGTTTTCTTTCGGATAAACAACATTTACTCCACAGCCGAGAACAGCAATGGTTTTTCCGCCGGCTTCAACCGCGCCGTCGTGAGCCGCGGAATCAATACCTGTTGCCATACCGCTGACAATAACAACACCTCTTTTTGCAAGCTCATAGGCAAGGTCGTGAGCAACGCTTAAGCCATAGCTGCTTGCCCGCCTGCTTCCAATAATACCTATACGCAGTCTGTCATCGCCTGTCACGTCGCAGGTTCCGCGCCTGTAAAGTACATATGGCGAATCATCAATATCTTTAAGGTCATCCGGATAATTTTCGCTGTCCGGACAAACAAGCGTAATATTATATTTATCCGCTGCCGCGATTTCCTTTTCGGCGGCACGAAGGTCTTTAACAAGCAGAGCGTTTAATAACTCACCGTCAGCTGCGCCTGCCTTACGCAAATCGGTTTCGGACATATTATATATTTCTTCGGGCGTGTGGTCGGAAAGCAGCTTATTTGCGCTTATGCGGCGGTTTCCCGCAGCAAGGGAAAACCACAGCCAATATTTTATGTTATCCATAATACCATTTCCTTTAATTTAAAGCTTTTGCCTTTTGCGGCGCGCTTCATATATAATAATGCCTGCCGCAACGGCAACATTAAGCGATTCGATTTTTCCGTCAATCGGAATTTTTATAAAATTATCGCACATTTTTTTTACTTCATCGCTCATACCGAAGGCTTCACTGCCCAAAACAATAACCGAAGGAGGTGAAAAATCGGCGTCCGAATAAACTTCCGCGTCCGTCATACGGGTTCCGATAATTTTGTACCCGGCTTTTTTTAAGACTTTAAGCGACTTTATATTATCGTAAGATGTAAAAGAAGGCACATTAAAAATCGATGACATTGTACTGCGGACGGTTTTCGGATTGTACAAATCGACCGTTCCCGCGCCGCAGACAAGCGCGCCTCCGCCGGATGCGTCAAGGGTACGTATTATTGTACCGAGATTTCCGGGGTCGGAAATACCGTCACTGAACACGACAAGAGGATATTTTTCGGGCAGAAGCTCCGCAAAGCTCCTTTCGGGGATTTTAACCTCCGCCATAATGTTTTGAGGGTTTGAAGTATCGCTTATATATTTCATCACATTATCAGTCATACGCAAAACATCGCCGTCATATGCAAAATCCTTGTGATTTTCGCCCAAAATAAGCTTTACCGGCTTTATCCCGTAAGAAAGCATATCCTTAACGGGACGCTCACCCTCAATAACAAAGCAACCCTCTTTATCGCGGTATTTTTTTAAAGTCTGTAATTTTTTTAAATGTTTAACATAAGCGTTAGATGTGCTTGTTATCGTTTTTTCCATTTATTTCCTCCATAAAGCGGGAAAACAAAATTGTTTTTTGTATTATACAATAAATTTCCAAAAAAATCAAGTTTTTTAGATGTGTATTTTACGCAAAAACACACGTAAGGAAGAGCTTCCAAAACGTGTGTTATTTGTTTTTAGAGAAGCGGCACACCGTTTTCCTCACATTTTTTAACAGTTTCAGCGTCCCAGATGCTTGACTGAACTTCACCAATATGAGCACAGCCCATCATAAGCATACAAAGCCTTGATTGACCGATGCCTCCGCCTATTGTCAGAGGAAGCTCGCCGTTTAACAGCATTTTATGAAAAGGCAGGGCTTCTCTTTCGGTGCAACCCGCTGTTTCAAGCTGTTTTTTCAGAGAAACCTCATCAACTCTTATACCCATTGACGATACTTCAAAAGCGCATTTTAAAACATCGTTCCAAAACATAATATCACAGTTTAACTCCCAGTCGTCATAATCGGGCGCCCTGCCGTCATGAGGCTTGCCGGAACGTAACGCGCCGCCTATTTGCATAATACAAGCAGTTTTGTGTTCTTTTAAATATTCGTTTTCGCGCTCATGGGGGGTGAGAGTCGGGTACATATCCTCAAGCTCCTGAGATGTAATAAACGAAACATCTCTTGAAAGTTTAACTTTAAGCTGTGGAAAATGCACAAAAAGACGCTCTTTAACATCGCAGATTGCGCCGACAATCGTGTTTACAATGAGCTTTAAATAGTCTGTATTGCGGTTTTCGCGTGTAATGATTTTTTCCCAGTCCCACTGGTCAACATAAACCGAATGAAGATTATCAAGCTCCTCGTCGCGTCTTATGGCGTTCATATCGGTATAAAGACCGTTGCCTACCATAAAGTTGTATTTTTTAAGCGCAAGCCTTTTCCATTTGGCGAGAGAATGAACCACCTGGGCTTCCGCGCCTATTGCCGGCACATCAAAAGAAACGGGACGTTCATAACCGTTTAAATTGTCATTAAGCCCCGAATCCTCCGTAACAAAAAGCGGAGCGGAAACACGCTTTAAGTTAAGCGCCGTCGAAAATTCTTTTTGAAATGTATCTTTTATGTAAGCGATTGCCCTTTGCGTATCATACGCGTCAAGAGTAGGCTTATAGCCGTCGGGAATATATATTTTGTTCATAATTTGCACCTCATATTATATAGAATAAAGAAACAATAAAATAAAATCAAGTTTTATTTTACCACTTTTACCGCTTTCTGTCAATAGTTTTATTTCGATTGTTTATTATTTTTACGAAAGGCGGAGGGTGTCGCGGCAGAATATTGTTTGAAAGTGTTTGAAAAATAGTATTCGTTTGCGTATCCAACCTTTACGGCAATTTCGTTTATCGGAAGCCTTGTTGATATAAGAAGATTTTTTGCCGCTGCTATGCGTATTTCGTTAAGCTTTTCAATTACGGTTATGCCTGTTTCTTTTTTGAAATTACGTGAAAGACTTCTGTAACTCATATTTAGTGACGAAGCAACGTCCTGAACAGTTATAACCCTGTCATAATATTCGTTAAGGTACATTATCACCTGATTCGCTATACCGTTTTCGCGTTTGGGAAGTTCACTGTCATTTTTATTTCGCATTTCGCAAAGATTTACAAGCCAGTTTATAAAAGCAAGCTGCGCTTCAATATGTGTATTGCAATCCGCGAGAATAGCAATGTTCGCGTCAAACCCGCAATAATGAGGGATTTGCAGAGTGCGGCTGAATTTTTCGTAATATATGTTTTTTTCGGAAGCGCGGCTGATTTTCCAGCGCAGACAAAACCCCGTATCAAAATCACTGTTATAATGAGTATGGCTATGAGGGAATCCGGGTGGGATAAGAAAAGAAGAATCCGCTTTGGCGCAAAATTCGGTGCCTCCTATTTTTGTGTATAGCTTGCCGGCGGAAATATAATTAAATTCAAACCAAGGATGATGATGAGTTTTTGACTCCCATGAAGCATCGTGATTAACGGTTTTGGCGTCAAGAAGCTCTGCCTCGATGTCCTGAAAAACTATTGGCAGAGTAATAAGCGATTTGAGCTTTTGAACAAGATTATTTATATCGGTTACAGTCATTTTTTCACCGCCAATTATAAAATCACACATAGTAGTATAACATAAAAATTTTAAAAAGTAAAGCTTTTTATGCATAATGTATTTAATTTAGACTTTGAACGGTTTAAATTACGGCAAAACTAATATTGACATATCCTGGGAAATTATGGTATAATTCTAATATATATTTATTTAGCAGGGGACATTGCCCCGTTACTCAGTAAATGAAAGGGACGGTATATATGGAATCAAAAGTTGTAAAATTCGGCGGCAGCTCGCTTGCCGACGCCGTGCAGTTTAAAAAGGTTGCGGATATAATAAGAGCGGACAATGCAAGGAAATATGTTGTTGCTTCAGCACCCGGCAAAAGAAATGATGATGATATAAAAGTAACGGATTTACTTTATAAATGCTTTGAGCTTGCTATCGCCAAGAAAAGTATTGATGATATTTTTGAAAAAATCAGAGAAAGGTATAATAGCATTATATCCGATCTTGAACTTGATTTTTCGCTTGATGAAGAGCTTGATGCCATAAAGGCGGGTATTATTCACCGCGCAGGCCGCGATTATGTTGCAAGCAGAGGAGAGTATCTTAACGCTATGGTTCTTGCCGCGTATCTCGGATATGATTTTATAGATGCTGAAACGTGCATTTTCTTTGATGATAACGGCAATCTCGATACCGAAAAAACAAACCGCGTACTTTCAGAGCTTTTAATTCAACATTCAAGAGCGGTTATACCCGGTTTTTACGGCTGTATGAGCAACGGAAGTATAAAAACTTTTTCAAGGGGCGGTTCTGACATAACGGGTTCAATTGTCGCAAGAGCAATAGGCGCCGATATTTACGAAAATTGGACGGACGTATCGGGTATGCTTATGGCAGACCCAAGGATTGTTGATAATCCGAAGGTTATTGATGTTATAACATACGGTGAGCTTCGGGAGCTTTCGTATATGGGCGCAAGCGTAATGCATGAGGACGCGATTTTCCCGGTTAAGGTTTCAAACATACCCATTAATATAAGAAACACAAATGCGCCCGATGACCCGGGAACAATGATTGTTCCGTCCGCTTCCGTGGGTTCCGCTAATATAATTACGGGAATTGCGGGCAGAAAAGGTTTTTCCATTATTAATATTGAAAAAGATATGATGAACGCTGAAATAGGCTTTGGCAGGAGAGTACTTGAAGTGCTTGAAAATCATAAAGTTTGTTTTGAACATCTGCCGTCGAGCATAGATACGATGTCGGTTGTAATAAGTACAAGTGAGCTGCGCAGCACAAAATATGAAATGGTTGCCGAAATTGCCAAGGTTGTAAACGCGGACAGAGTAACCGTTGAGGACGGTATAGCGCTTATTGCTGTTGTCGGAAGAAGTATGGAACGCGCGAAAGGTACAGCGGGCAGAATTTTTGCGGCGATAGCAAAGCAGGATATAAATATTAAAATGATTGACCAGGGGTCAAGCGAGCGTAATATTATTATCGGTATTGAAGAAAACGATTATAAAACGGCGATAAGAGCAATATATAGTGAGTTTGTAAAATAAGGTTATGTTAAAAAGGCACTTTGCATTTTCACAAAGTGCCTTTAACTTTTACGATGTTTTACGGCTGTTTGCCGAGATAAGAAATTCCGTCGTCAACAAAAAGAATATGTTCGTATACAGCGTTTGAAGCGTCGCTTGCAAGGAAAACAGCGAGACCGATAAGCTCATCAGCTTCAAGCCATCTGCTGGCAGGCGTTTTTGCGCAGATAAATCTGTCAAACGGGTGTTTTGAGCCGTCAGGCTGAATTTCACGAAACGGCGCGGTCTGCGTCGTTGGCAATGTAGCAGGGACCTATTCCGTTGCACTGAATGTTAAAACCGTCGTATTCGGAGCAAATATTTCTTGTTAGCATTTTAAGTTTGCCTTTTGCAGCAGCGTAAGCCGAAACGGTTTCTCTGCCAAGCTCGCTTATCATAGAACACATATTAATAATTATTCCGTAACCTTTTTAATCATTGACGTAATAACCGCTTTTGACACGATAAAAGGAGCGTTAAGGTCAACATCAATAACCTGTCTAAATTCTGCGGCGCTCATTTCACACATAGTAACTCTCTTGATTATGCCGGCGTTATTTACAAGTATATCTATAACGCCGACTTCCGTTTAATTTTCGCTATCATTTCGTTTGCCGCGTTTTCATCGGTAACATCGCAGACATAGACGTGAGCCTCAATGCCTTTCTCTTTGTACGCGGAAAGCCCCTTTTCGACAAACTCTGCTTTAATATCATAAAATACGATTGTAGCATCTGCCTTTACCATACATTTTGCAATGGCGAAACCGATATTCCGTAAAACACGCCTGTAATAAACGCAATTTTACCGTTTTATTTAAACATTTTTGTAATACTTTTTTTGTTGTTATAATTTTTTAAAGTATTTAATCCATTCACGTTTAAGAAGTTCATGACCGGCTTCGGCGGGATGAACGCCATCTTTAAGCCAATGTGAGTTTGGAGCAAGCTTTGCGGCATCATCAAATTTATCCTGCAAAGGAATAAAGGGAAGCCCATATTTTTCCGCAATAGCCTTTGCTTTTTCAGCGCGTTTTAAGACTTCTTTTTTAAACTCGTCAAAGTAGGTTTCGTTGCCTACTCCCTCAAGAGTAAACGGCTCCATAATCATAATTTTAAGGTCGGGGAGCGCCTCCTTTACTTCTTCAATCAGCATGGAATAAATTTTAAAGTATTTTTCCGCGTCAACGCCGTTGGGCTTATTTTCAAAATCAAACTCGTGCCAGACATCGTTTACACCTATAAGCACGCTCATAACATCGGGCTTCAGATTTATAATATCTGCTTTAAGTCTTGCGTAAAGGTCGACCACCCTGTTGCCGCTTATGCCGCGGTTAAAAAATTCATATCTTCCCGGTTCCTCAAAACCGAGACAGCTTTTTATAAGGCTTGGGTAGCCCTGTCCGAGATAATCGTTATTATCCCTTGCGCGTCCCGCGTCAGTTATGGAATCTCCCTGAAATAATATTCTCATTTTTTTAGCTCCTTTATCTTAAATCTTTTGTTTCAATATGGTCCATATCGTCAAATTCCTGGTTTTCGCCGCACATTGCCCAGATGAAGGAGTAATTTTTTGTGCCTACGCCGGAATGAATTGACCAGCTTGGTGAAATTACCGCTTCTTCGTTGTGCATAATAATGTGTCTTGTCTCTAGCGGCTCGCTCAGCATATGGAACATGGCGTCGTTTTCGCCCATATCAAGGCACAGATACACTTCCGTACGCCTGTCAAGAGTGTGAGAAGGCATTGAATTTCAGTTTGAGCCAGGTTCAAGCTGTGTAAGTCCCATGGCGAGCTGGCAGGATTGTATGACTTTAGGGTGAATATACTGATTAATAACATGCTTATTGCAATCCTCAATACTGCCGCAGGGGATTTTTTTAGCCTTTGTAATATCAATTTTAACAATCGGATATGTTTTGTGAGCAGGGAAGGACGAAACATAAAATTTTGGCGGATTTTCGGTATCAACGCATTTAAAAACGATTTCTTTGTTTCCCATGCCTATGTATATACCGTCTCTGGGGGTTCGTTTCGTATTCCGTGCCGCCAACATTGATTTATACCTTTGCCGCCGATGTTTATACAGCCCATTTCGCGTCTTTCAAAAAAATACTCGCTTGCAAGCTCTTTGCCGCATTCAAGCTTCAGGGCAAGATATTCCGTATCGGTTTTATGTATGATTATTTTATCGCCTTTATGATATTCACATTTAAAAATTGTATCAATTTTTTCGCCGTGAGCCGTAAAAAGCTTGTTTTCCCGTTTATAATTTTTAAGTCAATAATTTTAATTCGCTTCCCGCTATTTGATTTTTATTGTATTTCCCGCTTTTATACATACAACCTCGCCGCTTTGTTCAAACCAAAGGTCGGTATCGGTAGGATTATACACCGTGCAGCAGTCGGCGCTTGTGATTAGCTTTTCATACGCTTTTATGTAATCATAAATTTCAATATTTGTGGCATACCATATGTCATCTCTGCCGCCCATATACTCCGCGAATTCCTCAATTATATTCCAATTGTTACGGTCGTCAAATTCATAGCTGTGTCCCCAAAGGTAAAACATTTTGCATCTGCCGTGACGGTCGGAAGTGATAAAATCCTCCGCAAGCTCTTTTAAACGCGGATTGTTGTGGTGACAGGTAGGATTTAAGGTCAGCCATCTTTTCGGAAAGCCGAACGCTTCGGTTGAAAACGTTGTTCTCGAATATACTATTCCGCAGATTTCAAGCACGGGAAGAAGCTCCTCGTTCCACGTTCCGAAGGGATACGCCATTCCCCTTACAATTCCGCCAAACTCGCGCTCAATGTTAATTCGGTCGTTTAAAATCTCATTTAGAATTTCACCGCGAGGCAGTCTATCAAGCCATTTGTGAGTAAGGGCGTGAACGGCAACCTCCTGTCCACTGCCCGTATAGACTTTTTTTGCCTCGGAAAGCTTCATTCTTCTGCTTTTGCCTGCTTCACGTACACCGTCTTCCGGCAGTAACAGCCCGGTATTTATGTTGAACGTGCCTTTAAGACCGGTTTTATTCATAATTTCAATAAGCCGTTCATCCTGAAAAACTCCGTCATCATAGCTTAAGGTGAGCACCTTTGTTTTTCCGTCCTTCAAACGCATATACATAAGTAACATCTCCAAACAAAAATTATATCCATTTTATTGTATCACTAAAATATGGAAAAGTCAAGAAAAATAAGTTGTTAAAAAAATAACTATTTTTTTGCGTTTTTATACTTGTAAATTCGGATTTAATGTGATATAATTAAGGTATGATAAACTTTTTACAGTGCCTTATGTGTTCACAGTAAGGCGTTACGGAGAATTAATAATTTTGTGGGCGGAAAGGCAATGAGCATTTTATGGCGGCAAGACGTTCCGTAAAAAAGAAAAAGCAAAAAGGCGCGAGAAGTGTTTTTCGCCTCCTTGGAGCAATATTTTTGATAGCCGGTGTAGTAATCAGCTTTATCGGTGCCGGTATAATATCTTCATGTCTTGTTGAGGCATTTGATTTTTCACCCGATGATTATCAGATTGCGAGAACATCAACGATTTTTTATACCGATGTTTCGGGGAAAAGTAATATTTACGAAAACGTAAACAGTCCCTCGAATTTAAGATGGATTACTTACGACAAAATTCCCGATAAAATGAAAAAAGCCGCGGTCGCGATTGAGGACGAACGTTTTTATCAGCATCACGGGGTTGATATAAAACGTACATTCGGAGCGCTTTTGGGTTATATTACAGGTAATGATTCGTACGGCGGAAGTACGATAACGCAGCAGGTTGTCAAAAACATAACAAAAGATGATAAACATGACGCCACACGAAAAATCAGAGAGATTTTCAGAGCACTCAAATTTGAATCGGAATATTCAAAAGATGAAATTCTTGAATTTTACTTAAATATTGCGTATTTCGGTTACGGCAACGGCGTGCAGGCGGCGTCTCACGCTTATTTCGGTAAGGATGTAGCGGAGCTTAACCTTGCGGAATGTGCGTCAATTGTGGGCATTACCAAATATCCTTCAAGGTACAGTCCGCTTTTAAATCCAGAAAAAAATAAAGAGCGTCAGGAAATCGTTTTGCGTAAAATGTTTGAGCTTGATATGATTTCTAAAGAAGAATATGATGAAGCGGTGAATTACGAGCTTAAAATTATAGGTGACACATATTCGGAGGACGATGACCCGAAACAGTCATATTTTACCGAGCTTGTAATAAAAGAGGTTATTGATGACCTTGTCGAAGGAGGAAAATATTCGGAGGCGGTCGCGAAAAGTCTTGTTTATAATGGCGGTCTTTCAATATATGCAACGGTTGACCCTGAAATTCAGACTGTTATGGAGAATATTCTTGAAGACCGTCGTAACTATACAAGCGACAGCAGTTTGCAGGCTGCAATGGTTGTTATGGACCCATATACGGGACAGGTTAAGGGCGTTGTCGGCGGCGCAGGCGAAAAGCCCGGCGACCTTGTACTTAATCGTGCGGTTGACACCTTCCGTCAGCCGGGTTCAACCATAAAACCGCTTGCAGTATATGGTCCTGCCATGGAAAAAGGTCTGTTGTTCGGTCCCGGTTCAAGGCTCGTTGACCAGCCTATTGATATAAACGGGTATAAACCGCATAACTGGTACAAGGGCTATAAAGGTCTTGTAACACTCAGAAACGCTGTGGTATGGTCTATGAATACCCCTTCCGTTCAGACTGTCGATAAAATGGGTGTTGATGTGAGCCGCTCGTATCTTGAAAATAAATATCATATTTCCTCTGTTACGGAAAGTGACGGTCTTGCCGGTGTAGCACTCGGAGGACTTTCAAAAGGCGTAAACGTTCTTGAATGGACGGCGGCATACGCGACTTTTCCGAATGACGGTGAGTGGATAAGTCCCGCGAGCTACACGAAGGTTCTCGACCATGCGGGAAATGTAATTATTGAAAAGAAGCAAAAAAAGGAAAAGGTTTTTTCCGAACAGACAAATTACTTAATGACAGATATTTTGCAGTCAACAGCTAAAAGCTCACTTATAGGCGGAGCGATTCGCGGTATGAGCTGCGCCGGCAAAACCGGAACGACAAACAGTAATGTTGATAAATGGTATATGGGATTTACACCTTATTATGTCGGCGGGGTTTGGGTAGGTCATGATAATTCAAAGCCTATGAGCGAGGGAGCAACCTCAAACACTCCGCAAAGAATCTGGAAAAGCGTAATGAGTGAAATTCATAAAGACCTTGATGATATAGGCTTTCCTTCAGCGCCGAAGGGCGTAAAAAAAGTGGCGCTTTGCGCCGCAACCGGAAAGCTCGCTTCGTCAAGATGCGCTGTCACCTATGATATTGCAAATACAAATACAATAAAGTATTGTGACGGAAAGCATCCGAGCGTTTATCACCCGCCTGTGGAAAAGAAAGAGGAAGAAAAGAAAGAAGAAAACTCTGAAGAAAATTCCGAGGAAAATTCCCAAGAAAGCGGTTCGGAAAGCGTTAGCGCAGAAAGTTCGGAAGGCGGAGAGACCGGCGGTACAGAGCAGAATACCGAGGTTGTACAATCCGTTATTGCACAGGAAAACGCAGAATAATCCGAGAAACAATAATAAAAGCGGCTGACTTCACAATTTAAGAAGTCAGCCGTTTGTGTATTTTTATTAAGTATTATCTCCAAAGCGCGACAATAACCGCCGCAAATACGATTGATACCATACTTAAAAGCTTTATAAGTATATTAACGGAAGGACCTGCCGTATCCTTGAACGGGTCGCCCACGGTGTCGCCAACGACAGCCGCTTTATGATTTTCGGAGCCTTTTCCGCCGAAGTTGCCGGCTTCAATGTACTTTTTGGCGTTATCCCAGCTTCCGCCCGAATTTGCCATCATAATCGCAAGTACAAAGCCTGAAACAAGCGCGCCCGCAAGCATACCGACAACGCCGTTGGGTCCGAGAGCAAGACCTACAATAATGGGAGACACAATACCGAGCGCGGCAGGTAAAATCATTTCTTTAAGAGAGGAACGGGTGCATATATCAACGCAGTTTGCGTAGTCCGCATCTGCCGTACCTTCCATAAGACCTTTTATTTCTTTAAACTGACGTCTTACTTCAAAGACAATTTTTTGCGCGGCTCTGCCGACAGCCTGCATTGTGAATGCCGAGAACAGGAAGGGAAGCATTGCGCCCACAAAAAGCCCGATAAGTACAGAAGGGTTTGTTATACTAAGTTCAAGCTTATAGCCGAGAGTATTTATTTTATCGGTATATGAAACTATAAGAGCAAGAGCTGTAAGCGCGGCTGAACCTATCGCGAAGCCTTTACCGGTTGCGGCGGTTGTATTACCGAGCGAATCAAGCGCGTCTGTGCGCTCACGGACTTTTTCTTCAAGACCTGCCATTTCGGCAATTCCTCCAGCATTATCGGCAACAGGACCGTAAGCGTCGGTCGCAAGCGTTATACCGAGTGTTGAAAGCATACCTACGGCGGAAATACCTATACCGTAAAGACCCTGTGAAAACGAATCAAAGCCGCCGGCAAAATAGTAGCTTATCATAACGGAAATGCCTATTATAATAACAGGAACGGCAGTTGACATCATACCGAGAGACAAGCCGTCAATTATAATTGTCGCGCTGCCCGTTTCTGATGAAGATGCAAGATTTTTTGTGGGCTTGTAAGAATCCGAAGTATAATACTCCGTAAAGAAACCGATGAGCACCCCGGCTGCGAGTCCCGACAAGACCGCACCGAAAACACCTTTTTTTTCGGGAATAAGCGAGAAAATAACCGCCGCGGAGCCTACTGCCGAAAGCACAGCGCTTATATATGTACCCTTACGAAGTGACGCAAGAAGATTTTTTTGAGTCGCATTTTCTTTTGTTTTAACAAAGAACGAACCTATAATAGAAGATATTATACCGATTGAAGCAATAAGCATGGGAACAATAACTCCGCTGAACTGTAAGCCCGCCGCAACCGCAAGAGCACCGCAGGATATGACAGAGCCGACATAGGATTCATAAAGGTCGGCACCCATTCCGGCAACATCCCCGACATTATCTCCGACATTATCGGCAATGCAGGCAGGATTTCTCGGGTCGTCCTCCGGAATACCTGCTTCAACCTTACCTACAAGGTCGGCGCCCACATCGGCGGCCTTTGTAAAAATGCCGCCTCCGACTCTTGCAAAAAGAGCCATTGAGCTTGCGCCCATACCGAAGGTAAGCATAGCCGCCATAATGGTATTAATCTGACCGGGATATATAATATTAAGTATTATAAACCATACGCTTATATCAAGAAGTCCGAGACCGACAACGGTAAGCCCCATAACAGAGCCTGAAGCAAAAGCAATTTTCAGACCTTTATTAAGGCTTTCACGTGCGCCGTTTGCGGTACGTGAATTTGCGTATGTTGCTATTTTCATACCGACAAAACCCGAAAGCCCCGAAAAAAATCCCCCGGAGAGAAAAGCGAACGGAACGCATCTGTTTAAAATACCGTCAAAGAAAAAGGCAAGCACAAAAAGTATAACAAACATTACGGCAAAAAAAATGCCGACTGTTCTGTATTGTCGTTTGAGATACGCCATTGCGCCTTTTCTGATTTTCGCGCTTATTTCCCGCATTTTATCAGTACCTTCGGATTTTGATTTTACCGAATAGAACTGAATAACAGCATAAATAATAGCAATTACAGCTGTGGCCAAGACTGCGTAGGGAGATAATCTTTCATACATAGTTTTTAACAAATCCTTTCATTTTTCAAGTAATAATATTTTACCACATAAACCGCTTTGTGTCAAGAAAATTACATTAAAATATTAACAATTTTAAAAAAAGCTGAGAATAGTTTTTTCATAAAAAAAATATCGGGCTGTGTAAAAATGAAATCATTTTATCACCGCCCGATATGTTTCAGTCAAGCAAATGTCTTATATCATCTTTTGAAATATTACCGACAGCTTTGTTGCGTATTTCGCTTCTGTCAAGCGCAAGAACTGTAGGCACACTCATAACCCCGTATTTATTCGCGATATCCGTGTTTTCATCAACGTTTATTTTATACACTTCAACATCGGGGTTTTCACTTGCAAATTCCGTCATTGCGTCATCAACAGAAGCACAATTTCCGCACCAATTCGCGTAAAAATCAATAAGCACGGGTTTGGTGGTTTCAAGGGCTTTTTTAATTGAACTTTCATTAAGATGTCTTAATTCCATTTATGCGGTCATTTCCTTCCTTTTTTATCCTATTGTTTACGGAAAGAAAATGTTTTATACCTGTATTTTTTACGATATGAAAGGGGAGTGGTGCCGTAGATTTTTTTAAATATATCGTTAAAGCGCTGCGGAGAAGAAAAACCAACCTTTTCGGAAATGGCTGCCGAGCTGTAATCCGTCGTCAAAAGCAAATCTTTTGCAAGCTCCATACGTTTTTTTATAATGTATTTTTTTATGCTTATTCCATATTTATTTTTAAAGAGATGAGCAAGATAGCTTTCACTTAAAAATACGTACTCAGCAATATCAAAGATACCAATATCTTTTCTGAAATTTTTATCAATATAATTTTTTGCTCTTATTATATTGTCGCTTTCTGAGAAAAAGTGCATTTTTGTTTCATAATCAATGCTCATAAGCTTTTCAATATAAATGAAAAGCTGCAATGAGTATATGCCTGTAAGTATTTCGTCCGTTACCCCAAAAGAATTATGGTTTTGAGCCAGTCTTTCAACAAGGCAGATAATTTCATTTTTCGGGCTTGGTCGGAGCAGAGCGTAACTGTCTGTTTTTAAAAAGTTATAAGTCTGATTGAAAGAAAAAATAACAATTTCACATGTCGGTGAATTAACCGTAAGCATATATTCTGTTTCGGGGGAAATAATTATAATGCTACCCGATATAAGCGTAACATTGTTTCCGCTTATAAATGTGTTTATCCTTCCGCGTTTTATATACATCATTTCAAAATAAGGGCGTAAAATTAATTCGTTTTCATAACCGGGTCTGCCCTTTATGTGAATAATTGATTTTATTTTTACCGGAAAATCGGAAATTTTGCGTGCAAGCATATCCGCGGAAAGAATATTAATATTATTTGTTTTCATTGACACCAGACCTTTCGTAAACATTTATACGAATAATAGCATTATTAATTGTACAACATAAAAAAAGTATTGTCAAGAACAAGGAGGTTTTTTATGCTTATAAATTATATCCGTACTCTTATTTTATATGTTCTGGTTGCTGTCGCCATGCGTCTTATGGGGAAAAAACAGATAGGACAGCTTCAGCCTTCGGAATTTGTTATAACTCTTATGCTTTCCGAGCTTGCGACTTTTCCGATACAGGATACGGCAATACCGCTTTTTTACGGTATTTTGCCGATACTCACGCTTTTTTCTCTTGAAATTATCGTGTCGTTTATTCTTCTTAAAAGCAATAAAGCGCGCAGCATACTTGAAGGCGATGCCGCAATAATCATAAAACACGGCGTTTTGCAAAAAGCGAATATGGAAAAAATGAGATATAATATAAACGATGTTATGGAGGAGCTTCGGCTTAAGGGAATCAGCGATATAAGAGAAGTTGAATACGCTATACTTGAAACAAACGGCAATCTGAGTGTTATACAGGCAGCCGCAAGCCGTCCTGTCTGTGCGGACGACCTCAAAATCAAACTCCGAAACGACCCGTTTTATTTTCCTGTTGTATGCGGTGGAGAATTTGATATTCACGGGCTTAGGCGTACAGGTCTCACGGAAGAAAAAGTAAAAAAATATTTAAGGGATAAGGGAATCAAAGACATAAAGCAGGTATTTTATGCCGCTGCCGATGAAAACGGCGGTTTATACGCACAGCTCGAAGGAGGAAAACTGATATGAAAAAATTGTATGCCGCATTTGTCTTTCTTTTGCTTATACCTGTCGCTTCGCTGTTTTATTTATACGGTCTTGCATTAAGCTGTGACAGGCTTACCGATACATTTGAAAATGTATTGTATGCAGCTGAAAATAATTCCGGAAAGTTAAGCTTTGAATTTGAAAAAGCCGAAAGAGAATGGGAAAAGCAGGAAAAAAACTTTGCCGTTTCGGTAAACCATGCGGAGCTTGATACCGTAAAACAAAGCCTTGCCCGCGCAAAGTCATATATAAAAAGCGATAATATGTCCGAATTTATATGTGAGCTTGAGGTCATTACGGCTCAGATAGAGCATATAAAGCAGCTTGAATATCCTACGCTGCAAAACGTTTTTTAACACCAAAAGTATTTTTTTGTGTAAAAAAATTTGACAAAAAAAGCTTTTAATTGTATAATATATCTGTTGATTATTTTTTGATTGGGGTAGTTGTATGAGAGAAGGAAGACGTATAAAAACTCTTGATCCTATTAATATGCTTATACCGTATATTATGCCGGACAGAACAGGAGCATCAAACAATTTTAGTATGACTGTGGATATTACCGAAGCGGAGAAATTTTTACACAGTAAAAAAGAGCAGGGTTTTAAATCAATGAATATGCTTCATGTTATTCTTGCCGCGTATGTCAGGGTGGTTTCGCAGATGCCGGGGATAAACCGCTTTATAAGAGGGCAGCGTATTTACGCAAGAAACAGTATAAAAATCAGTATGACAATAAAAAAGAAGCTGACGATTGACGCCACCGAAACGGAAATCGAGCTTTTACCGTGTCC
Organism: uncultured Ruminococcus sp.; assembly: GCA_902784805.1. GTDB lineage: Bacteria > Bacillota > Clostridia > RUG12999 > RUG12999 > RUG12999. Next base: position 21,979 of record CACZWD010000002.1, read on the forward strand.
TTCGGATACGCTTGATATGATATACAATCAGTTTTGCGCCGAATACGAAAAAAATATTAAGGACGGAGATACAAACAAAACCGATTTTGCCGCAAGGCTGTTTTCACTTATTCCGGGCGTGTTTTTGAAATTTGTTATCTGGTTTTTAAAAACACTCGATTATTTTTCTCTTATGCCGAAAGCTATTGTAAAGTTAAGCCCTTTCCATGCTTCAATGTATATAACAAGTATGGCATCGCTCGGCATAGAGCCGATATATCATCATCTTTATGATTTCGGCAATATACCTCTTTTTATATGTATGGGTAAAAGATATGATAAAATGGCTGACGACGCTGAAGGCAAGTTTAAAAAAATCAAAGCCATGGATATAAATATGGTATGTGATGAACGTATTTGCGACGGGTTTTACTATTCAAGGGCGGTTAAGATGCTTAAACGCTACATAGAAAATCCGCAGCTTCTTGATGTGGCACCCGAGAAGGTTGTAAGCGATATAAAGTAATAAGCTGTAAAAAGCCGGACGGATTTTCCGCCCGGCTTTAACAAAATAATTATGCCGAAAGTTAAATTTTTCCGGCAATTTCATTCGCGCGTTTTAAAAAGTCTGCCATACGTTCTTTTGAAAGCGTGCCGTGAGAAATAAGCGCAAGGTCATAAATATAGTTTACGATAAGCTCCGCGTTTTCTTTATTTACAAGAAGTTTTTTAACGACAGGCGAAGCACTGTTTACCGTGAGAGTAAATTCGTTTTTAAATTCGGGCATGCCCGCGCCTCCGAACATTGAAGCCATTTCCTGCATACGCCTTGACTGCTCCGAAAGAGTAAGAACAGCGGGGACATCATCGTTTTTGAGCATAGTCGCTTCAATTTTCAGCGAATCGTCCTTTATTACATCTTTAAATATTTTCACAATATCTTCAGAAGCGGAGCTGTCCGCGTCATCATTTACCTTCATAACCGTATCTGCGGCGGAATCAATACGTTCAAACTTAACGCCCGTAACCTTATACTCGATAAACGAAATAAAATGTGTGTCAATAGCGTAGGGAAGGTCAAGCACCTGAATGTTCTGTCCGTTGAAAATCGCGATATAGCTTGACTGCGTTTCGGAATTTGTCGTGTAATACACATTTTTTTCTTCCTTGCCGTCAAGATATTCGCTGAGAGTTACATATTTTGCGTCCGTTGTTTTATAAATAATGCTGTCTTTAATCTTGTCGTAAAAGCTTTCGTCACGCATACAGCCGTATTTTATAAAAGGATTGATGTCGTCCCAATAGCCTTCGTATTTTTCTCTTTCGCTTGCAAAAAGCCCGTTAAGCTTGTCCGCAACCTTTTTGGTTATGTGAGCGGAAATCTTTTTAACAAAGCCGTCGTTCTGAAGGAAGCTCCTTGATACGTTAAGGGGTATATCGGGGCAGTCTATGCAGCCCTTTAAAAGAAGCAGATATTCCGGTATAACTTCCTTTAAATTATCCGCGACAAAAACCTGATTGTTGTAAAGCTTTACTTCACCCTCCACGCCTTTAAGCTCATGATTGATTTTCGGGAAATACAAAATACCTTTCAAATTAAACGGAAAATCAATGTTTAAATGAATCCAGAAAAGCGGCTCGTTAAAATCGGTAAATACTTTGTGATAAAAGGCCTTGTATTCATCTTCCGTACATTCTGAAGGATTTTTAAGCCAAAGCGGATTAGTATCGTTTATCGGAGACAGCGTCTCAGGCTCTTTGCCTTCTTCGGGCTTTTTATTCGCGTCAATCACATAAATATTTGTCGGAAGAAAATAGCAATATTTACGTACAATTTCACTGACCTTATAATACTCAAGAAACTCCTCGCTTTCCTCGTTTATATGAAGAATAATATCTGTGCCTCTTGACGCCTTTGTACCTTTTTCTATAGTATATTCGGTTCCTCCGTCGCATACCCAGTGTACAGGCTCCGCACCGTCCGCATACGAAAGAGTTTCAATTTCAACCTCACCCGACACCATAAAAGCCGAATAAAAACCGAGACCGAAATGTCCTATAATTCCGCTTCCTGCATCGTCATTTTTATATTTCTCAAGAAATTCCGCGGCGCCCGAAAAAGCAACCTGCGCAATATATTTTTCGACTTCGTCCGCCGTCATACCGATACCGTTGTCCGAAAAAACAAGAAGTTTTTTTTCTTTATCGACAGTAACCGTAACTTTAAACTCCTCATTTTCATCAACCGCCGCTTCACCTATGCCCGAAAGCTTTTTAAGCTTCGCGACAGCGTCACAGCCGTTAGAAATAAGCTCACGGATAAAAATATCTTTGTCGGAATAAAGCCATTTTTTGATGACGGGAAAGATATTTTCCGTATCAACCTGAATTTTACCTTTTGCCATAAAAAAACATCTCCTGAAATTTGTTTTATTATATCATTATAACTCAATTTTCTTTAATTGTCAATTAATTGTTGACATATTTTTTTTGTTGTGTTAAAATAATTATATTATCAAAGCAGAGCGAAAATCATTACGCATAGTCGGGAGGGATATTTTTTGAGTAAGCTGAAACGCGTATATACTTCACGTACATTCAAGCTGTGTGTTGTTATTGCTGTGCAGATTTTTTATGTTTTTTATATTATCGGTAGGCTTGTAAGCCGCGACACGTTACTTTTCAATAAAATATCAATTCCATCGGGTGTTATATATAATATTATGCTTGTTATAGGCATTTTTGTTGCGTTATCGGTGTTTGCGAAAAATGACTTAAATCCCGTTTATAAAACAATGTGGATATTCATAATCGCCGCTGTTCCGGTTGCAGGTACAATAGTATATCTTTTGTGGGGCGACAGGAAAATTGCCAAGCGTAATGCTGAAAAAATAAGTATGTCTGTCGGGAAAAGCCGTGATGCCCTCGCAAAATTCAAGCGAAATATTAATCCGTCTGTTTTAAGCGGTGGCGAAAAGGCAAGCGCGAGATATCTTCAAAACTTTGCCGATGCTCCCGTTTATAAAAACACCTACGCGGAATATTACGCGTGGGGCGAGGAGTTTTTTGAATCCTTATTGTGTGAGCTTGAAAAGGCGGAAAAATTTATTTTTATCGAATATTTTATTATAAAAAACGGTTATATGTGGGATAAAGTTTATGAAGTTTTAAAACGAAAAGCAGAAGCCGGAGTGGAAGTACGGCTTATATATGACGCGTTCGGAAGTATGTTTGATGTTTCTGAGGATTTTTGGGTAGAAATGCGTAATGCCGGCATAAAATGCTGCAAATTCAATCCTATCCGCTTCACCTGGCGACTTACCGAATATACCTTTTTAAATCACCGTGACCACAGAAAGATATGTGTTATTGACGGAAATGTGGGGTTTACAGGCGGTATAAATATTGCGGACGAATATATTAATCACGAAAAACGCTTTGGCACATGGAAGGATACCGCCGTAATGCTTAAAGGCGACGCAGTATATTCGCTCACGAACACTTTTCTTAAAACGTGGACATACGTAGGTCTTGACACGTCCGATAATTACGAAAAGTTCGCTCCGACGTTTTCGGCAGATACCGATTACTATGTTCAGCCGTATGACGATGCTCCCGGAGACGCGGAAAACGTTTCGGAAAACAGCTATTTTAATGTGATATGTCACGCGAGAAAATATGTTTATATTACAACTCCGTATCTTGTTATAGACAATGAAATGTTTACGGCGCTTTCGCTTGCTGCGAAAAGCGGTGTTGATGTAAGAATCGTAACTCCCGGCATACCAGACAAAAAATATATATACACGCTTACGCAAAGCTACTATCCGGATTTAATAAGAGCAGGGGTTAAAATTTACGAATATTCGCCAGGATTCATGCACGCGAAAATGTTTGTGCGTGATGATGAGCAGGCAATAGTCGGAAGTGCTAATCTTGATTATAGAAGTCTTTACCTTCATTTTGAAAATTGCTGCGCCTTTTACGGCGGACCTGTTGTTAAATCGGTAAAAGAAGATTTTGAAAATATTTTTAATGTAAGCCGCAGAATTACAGAGGAGGACATCGGTTCCGTGACAAAAGGAAAAAGATTTTTGCAGGTTTTGCTTAAATTTTTCGCGCCGGTTATGTAGTCTATTTAAAATCCAAGCAGGGATTTAACCCCTATAGCGATTAGAATAATGCCGCCAAAAGCTTCGGCTTTGTTTTCAAGAGCGTCTCCGAATTTTTTGCCTATCAAAAGCGCGATAAAGCTGCAGCAAAACGTCACGCAGCCGATAAGCCCCGCGGCGGCGGCAATATTCATCTTAAACCTGCTGCCGAGAAAGGCAAGCCCCGCTCCTACGGCAAAAGCGTCGATGCTTGTCGCGATTCCCTGAGCGAAAATTGTGGTAAAGCTTAAAGAAGGATCTTTTAGATTTTTGTCTTTACCGTGGGATTCTCTTATCATATTTATTCCGATGGCGGCAAGTATTAAAAAAGCAATAATACCGGCGTATTTTTGAGTGTGTGACGAAAAAATATCCGCAAGATAGAAACCGCCTATTGGCATGGCGGCCTGAAAAAATCCAAAAACAAAAGGCAGAAGCATCAGTCTGCCTTTTGTTTTTGAGTACACCATAGCGTCTGTCATTGAAACGGCGACAGCGTCCATGCTGAGTCCGAGACCCGTTAAAAAAACTTCTAATATACTCATTGATATATGTCCTTTTCAAGTTCAATAATATCGTCAAAAGTTGTTGTAAATGTATAGTTCATTAAAAGCACATCTGTGATTTTGTATTCACTCAGCACTTCGTCAAGTCTGCCTTTAAAAGAACGGGGGTCAACCGCGACAACGGTTTCAAAACCGCCGCAAAGCCACGGAATAAAGGCGTTAGCATATGAATCCTTTATAACAAGAATATTCCGTTTGTTTTTTACACCGGTACTTATTTTAAGAAGCGGATGGTCGCCTCCCAGGAAAACAGAGTATTTTACATCCGCTCCTGCGTCCGGCACAACAAAAAGCTTCGTTTTGTAATTTAAAACGCTGCCGTTTTCCCATGCGCGCGCCTCAACTTCGGGATTATCTCCTTTTGTGTAATAATAAATTGTGTCGGGTTTATTTATAAGCTCTGTTGCCTGCGCCTGGTTATATAAATATCCCAGAAAGCCTTTGAGTGAATTTTCCGTATATTCCGATATATCGGCGGGAGAAACTCCCGCTTCTTTCGCAAATTCACCATAGGCATAATACGCGCCGAGCGTTGTCCAGTGGTGGTCGGTTCTGAAATATATATATTCATCTTTATGCGCTTTGAGCGACGAATATGCGTCAACACAATAAACTCTCGCGTCGGTGTCAAGATAAATTTCATTTATTGTTTCGTTCTGACTGTCTGAAAGACTGCTGTATTTTTCGGGCTGAAACTCAATCTGTGTGGGAATAATCATACAGTAAAGCCTGATGTTTTCGGGCAATTTTTTAGCATAATAATTTATTAACTGCGTATATTTTTCTCTTGAAACGGCATTTGCTTTGAATATTTCCATAATTTTTTCGTCGGCAACAAGAAGCCCTTTTTTAAGGTCTGTTTCTCCCGTTCCGAGGTCGGCGTTCGCGCCTGTTATATAGCCGTAATTTTTAAGACCTTTAAGCCCACCTATCTTATTTGATATGGCTATGAATTTACCTCTCAAACCTACGCTATCCGAAAGATAATCTTCAAAATTTCTGCAAAAATCTCCGTCAAAAAGGTTTTTTAAATTAAATTCGGGCATAGCTGCCGGGTTTCTGTTTTCGCTTAAAACACTTCCTTCATCTGCGGGAAGCGCGATAAAAACAGCAAACAGTAAAAGCATTGCCGCAAAAGAGGCGATTGTAAGTTTTGTTTTCATAGTAGCTATCCTTCTGTTTAAAATCTGAAATATAAAAACGCGTTATACGATTGTCCCACAAGCAGCGCGAAACAAACAGCCATTGCGAATATTACCGTCAAAGCAGGGACGAAAACTCCCGCGCCTTTTATGCCGGCAAGTTTTTTAAACACAATTTTAAGAAGTGGGGTAGAGCATAAAGCGAGGAGCGCAATCAGCCATATGTTTGACACAAGAGTACTCATCGCGATATAATCGGCAAAGCTTCCGCCTCCGCCGAAGGCGCAAACAAAAAAACTTTTAAGCTTTCCGAAATCCGTAAAGTAAAACAGAGCCCAGCCGAAGACAACGACTATCAAGGTATAAATATGACCGATAATTTTAGGCAGTTTTAATATCGCACCGCCGAAAGCTTTTTTTTCGATTATTAAAAGCAAGCCGTAAAAAGTACCCCACAGAACAAAATTCCAGCTTGCGCCGTGCCAAAGGCCGGTAAGCATCCAGACGATAAATATATTTAATATCTGATGCTTTCTGTTTCCGCCGAGGGGAATATAGACATAATCTCTGAAAAACGTGCTGAGCGATATATGCCACCTGCGCCAAAACTCTGTAATACTCGATGATATATAAGGGTAGTTAAAATTCTCCATAAAATCAAAACCGAAAAATTTGCCCATACCTATTGCGAGGTCTGAATAGCCCGAGAAATCAAAATATATCTGAAAGGTGTACATAATTATACCGAGCCACGCCGTAAGTGCAGACGCTTCGGAAAGATTGCTTCCGAGAAGTGTATCCGCAACCTGACCGGCGCTGTTTGCGAGAACGACTTTTTTGAGAAGCCCCTGACAAAAACGCAAAACGCCGTCAGAAAATTTTTGCGGCGTAACGGTTCTTTCATCAATTTGTTTTTCAATATCAATGTATCTTACAATAGGTCCCGCAACAAGCTGCGGAAACATTGATACGTAGGTAAGAAATTTAAGGTACGATTTCTGAACATGGACTTCACCTCTGTACATATCAATGACATAGGATAAAATCTGAAAAGTATAGAAAGAGATTCCGAGAGGTAACGCAAACCCACGGAAAGAAAAATCCGTTCCGAAAAGGTGATTTACGTTTGAAACAAAAAAGCCGCTGTATTTAAAAAGACCGAGCGAACCCAGACAAATAACAAGAGCGCCGATAAGGACAGCGCGTTTTTTTGGTTTGTTATCACCGCATTTATCAATTAAAATTCCGCTTAAATAGCCGACAAACGCTGTTGCAATAAGAAGCAGGACGAGCTTAGGCTCGCCCCAGGCATAAAAAACCAGCGATGCTATAACCAGAATAACATTTTTATAGTTTATATTTTTATTTAAATTATACAGCACGAGAACTGTCGGAAGGAAAATCCCCAAAAACAGTAAGCTTGAAAAAACCATAAAAGCAGCCGTTCCTTTCTGTTGTGAAGGTAAAACTATTTTGTCATATCAAGAATAGCCTGCCTGATACCTCCGGATGAAATTGCTCCCGGATAATTTATCATAATAAGGTCATTGCATTTTACATTATCGCAAAAAGTCTTAATATTAAACTTTTGATAATATTTACCGCCAAAGCCGTTAAACTTTCTCGGGTCAATAACATAAACCATTTTATAGTTGTTAAGTGCCCAGGTCGCGAAAGCGTTTCCGTAAGATTCCTTAACGATAACGGCAACCTCATTTGACGGCGCGTCCGTATAAAATACGGTAACGGGACCGTCGCCTCCGATAAACGCCATATATGAAGCGGAAGCGGTGTTTACCGCTTTTACTGTACGGAGCGTTTTTGTCATATTCATATCTTCATAAACAGTACCGACAGTCGCGTATTTTGGAATAAACCGCTCAACCGTTTCACTGTTCGCGCGCAGTATGCTTTCCGCAGCCGTGCCTCTTGCAAAACCCGCAAGTGAGCCTACAAAACCGTAGCCCGGTTTATTTTCAAATTCACTGATATCCGGTACACTGACTCCCTTTAAAGCCATAAAATCCTTATAAACCCAATATGCGCCGCGCTGTGTCCAATGGTGGTCAGTTTTAAAATAAAGCTTTTCACCCGCATGGTTATAAAGAGCTGAAACGGCATTTACAGGTATAACGCTTTCATCAAGATTTTTATATATTTCTCTTATGCCCGCAGTCTGATTGATTTTCATTCTTTCGGGAGCGTAAAATTCTGCCGCTGTCGGAACCGCTATATTATATACCTGAACATTCGGAACCGCCTTTGCTACGCTGTTTATAACAGCAGCATATACCTGAGCATTATAATTATTGATGCCGAGAAATTCCATACCGAAGCCGTCTATTACGGTTACTCCGCCTCCTGCCGCGACACTTGAGCCGACGAGACGGTAATCATCGCCTACGATTGTGTTTTCAAGAAGGTCACGTTTAATGCGCAGTTTAAAATCTCCGTTTGCGAAAACTCTGCCGCCCGCGATTTTTTCGAGCATTGAACCGCTGATGTAAAGAGCATTATCAAGAACAAGAGAAGGCAAATCGAAAAGATATTCGGTTTCGTTTACCCAGATATTGTTTTTGCCACTTATAATATAGTCTGTTTCATCATTTTTTATGCAGACAAGAGCGCCTATATCATCTTTCCAGCCGAGCTTAAAGCCAAGCTGCGGCAAGATATCATCGGCGGAAACATATATGTCTTTTCCGTATCTGAAGGGAGCTTCTTTAAGTTTCGCTTCTTTTCCGTTATTATCCCATTTATTACTTTCTCCCTCAAACGAAAGCTCAACATATTCCTGCGGTTTGCTGTAGGCGTCCGTATCGTATCCTGTAATTTCGTTAATAAGCGTTTCGCTTATACAGGTTATACCGTCACGCATAATTGTACGTAGCTTTAATGTTTTTTCAGAGCCGTTTTTTATATATTTATCACTTTCGGGGAAAATTTTATATTCGTTATTGCCTTTAACGCAAACGATGGCTTTCAGGTTTTCGTCCCAGCCCATTGTGACGCCGCACGGAGGCAAAACATCGTCAATCGGAAGGTATATATCTCCCCTGAAAGTAAAAGGAGACCTCGAAAGCCGTATATCACTGCCCGAAACGCTGCATATACTACCGTCTTTTATTATAATTTTTGCGCTGCTGCCGGCAGATAAAACAAGAACAACAAGCAGGAGAAAAACAGCTGTGCAAACCAAATAAACTCTTTTTTTATTCCTGACATGAATTTTCATTCAATACTCTCTCCAAACAGATAAATTATTACAATATATTCTCTTATTTTACATTATATCACAGCGGTATATAAAAGTCAACAGTTTATAATTAAACTTTTTTACAAGAAAAATTTTTTTTGGTATTGACAAACAAACAAAATTGGTTTATAATATATATTGTTTTGCTGATATAGCTCAGTAGGTAGAGCGCATCCTTGGTAAGGATGAGGTCTCGGGTTCGATCCCCGATATTAGCTCCACGTCGGAACGAACTATGTTTCGTTCCGATTTTTGTTTGCACAAAAATCAGGTCACACGCTCCTCTGTCAAATAAGGAATATAAGAAAAAAGCTGCGTAAAAAGCGATAGGAGAGTGGCTCCTCAAAGCGTTCGGTAAAATTTTTACCGAGTATTTTTAACCCTGTTATAAGAAGCAATATGTTTGACAAAAAAATCGTAATACCCGGCTGAACCAAAAATTTATGATAAAGCACTGTAGCTATGCCCGAAACACCTCCGTCGACAATTTTATTGGGCGTCAGAAAAACTCCGATAGCAAAGCCTGTAAGCATAGTTCCGAAAAAATGTAAATAAAAGCGATTTTCTCTTTGTATTTTTTTGCTTTTCCATATGCCGGGCTTTAAAAAGCCTGTTTTTAAGAATGTAATCAAAAAACCCCGCTGCGTATTGTCAACGGGGTAAAAATATATTACAACTCTATTCCGTTATCTTCAACAAATTTTACAATATCTCCTACGGTTTTAACAGATTCAAGCGCCTCGTCGGGGATTTCAAGATTAAACTCATCCTCAAGTGACATAACAAGGTCAACAAGCGCAAGTGAATCCGCACCGAGGTCATCTTTAATTGATGATTCCGGGGTTATGGAATTTTCCTCAATCATAAGCTCACTCGCTATGATTTTTCTTATTTTTTCAAACATTTTACAATCTTTCCTTTCAAGGTTTTATTTTTTATCCGCATAGCCGGATTTTATTACATTTTTTAAAAACAGTTTCATATCGGCAGGTATTCTGTAACTTTCGGCTGCTTTTTGTACAGCTTTTTTTGCTACGGCATAGCCGAGCTTTTTTTCGGAGATATAGGGCAAAGCGCTTTCGCACTGTTTAAAGAGTGCTGTTGCGAAATACCATGCCTGCATCATTTGTATATAGTATTCATCAGAGCTTATTTCCGCAACTTTCCGCATATATTCGGGCTTAAAATAATCGTCCAGAAACAAATCCATTAAAATACCTATGGCATACCGTACGGTATATGTTTTACCGCTTTCAATCCAGACAAATATTTTGTTAAGAAGAATATTGCGTTTTTCTTCCGAAGAGACCGCTTTTTTAAAAGCTTTGGGTCTGAAACAATCACAGGTTGCCCAGTTGTTGATATACGGCAAAAACCTGTCTGTTTCCGAAAGAACAAAGCTAAAATCCTTCATTTCGGAAAGAATAAAAGCGTGGAGGTTATTTTCCTCATAAAACTTATGCGGCAAAGCCTTTAAAAAACACAAATATTCGTTTGTTTTGATATATTCCTTCGCAAATTTTCGGAGAACAGGCGTCCTTATACCGATAATGTCCGCTTTATCAACGGTCGGCATAAGACGGCTGTGAAATTCACGGTAGTCTTTATCCTGCAAAGCAAAAAGCTGTTTTTGTAAATTTGTCATCTTTTCTAACCTATCTTCGTTCCGCTCGGCATATCTTCGTCCGTCGTTAAAAGCGTAAGATTTTTTTCGTCCGCCGCCGCAAGAAGCATACCGTTTGACTCAATGCCGCGGATTTTCGCCGGTTTAAGGTTCGTGACGAGCACGATATTTTTTCCGATTATTTGTTCCGGAGTATAATTTTTTGCAATTCCCGACACTATTGTGCGTTGTTCACCGCCAATGTCAAGCGTGAGCTTTAAGAGCTTATCGGCTTTTTCAACCTTTTCGGCACTAAGCACCTTCGCAACGCGCAAATCAAGCTTATTGACATCATCAATTGTGATTTCGGGTTTAAGGTTAAGCTCTTTTTTTGGAGGCTCGTTTTCCGAAGAGATTTCATCAAGCATTTTCTTTTCGTCAATTCTCGCAAACAAAGGCGTTGCTTCGCCGACCTTTGTTCCCGCGACAAAACCTCCGAATTTTTCAAGGCTTTCCGCACTTGAAGCGGAAGCGTTGATCATATCGAGTATTTTCTTACCCGTTTCCGGCATGTACGGGGTTATAAGAGTACCGATAAAACGTATGGACTCAATAAGATTATACAGCACGGTTCCAAGCCTTTTTTTGGTATCATCGTTTTTCGCGAGCGTCCAGGGGGTGGTTTCATCAATATATTTATTGCTGCGCCTTGCGAGATTCATTATAATTTCAAGGCTGTCGGCAACATGATGTCCTTCCATTGCAAAGCATACGTCTTTATACGCTTTTTCCGCGGCTTCTTTAAGCTCTTTGTCTGTTCCTTCTTCCGCATCGGGACAGGGGACTGTACCGTCATAATATTTATTAACCATCGCAACGGTACGGTTAACAAGATTACCGAGAACATTCGCAAGGTCGGAATTATATCTCGCTATTACCATTTCATAGGTTATACTTCCGTCATTCGCAAACGGCATTTCGCTTAATACGTAATATCTTACAGCGTCAACACCAAACTTTTCGGCAAGGTAATCCGCGTAAATAACGTTTCCCTTTGATTTACTCATTTTGTCATTGCCGAAAAGCAGCCACGGATGACCGAACACCTGTTTCGGAAGCGGCTCACCGAGCGCCATAAGGATTATGGGCCAATATATCGTATGGAAACGAAGAATGTCTTTACCTATTATATGCACATCGGCAGGCCAGTATTTTTTGTAATTTTCCGATTTTTTATCGGGTGAATAGCCGAGCGCGGTAATATAGTTTGAAAGAGCGTCAATCCAGACATAAATTACGTGTTTATCATCAAATTCAACCGGAACGCCCCATTTAAAAGAGCTTCTTGAAACACATAAATCCTGAAGTCCGGGCTTTAAGAAATTATTTACCATTTCTTTTTTTCTGGATTCGGGCTGAATAAATTCGGGATTATCCTCAATATATTTCATAAGGCGACCAGCGTATTTGCTCATTTTAAAGAAATACGCCTCTTCACGGGTGGGCTTGACCGGTCTTCCGCAATCGGGGCAGCAGCCGTCAACAAGCTGTGTTTCCGTGAAAAAGGATTCACACGGCACACAGTACATACCCTCGTATTCGCTTTTATATATATCGCCCTGCTCATACAGCTTTGTAAATATTTTTTTAACGGCGTTTTCGTGATAATCGTCCGTGGTGCGTATGAATTTATCGTAGCTGACATTCATTTTATCCCATATTGTGCGGATTTCACCCGCGACATTATCCACATACGCTTTCGGACTTATGCCGGCTTCTTTCGCGAGCTCCTCAATTTTCTGACCGTGTTCATCGGTTCCCGTAAGAAAGAAAACATCATAGCCCTGAAAACGCTTAAACCGCGCGATGGCGTCGGTCAATATTGCCTCATAGGTATTTCCGATGTGCGGTTTCCGTGAAGTATATGCAATTGCCGTTGTAATATAGAATTTTTTATTTTCCACTTTTTTTCAACCTTTCAAATTTATACATATTAAAAACACATATACTATTATACACTTATTTGGAAAAAAATTCAAGTATTTTAGAAAATATTTTACTTTGTATTTTATATATATTTTTTAGTTTGATTTGGACACTTCAAATATCTGAAAAGAATGTTGAAATATAGAAATATAGAAATATATATGTTATAATTATAGCGAAAGTAAAAGGCAAAAAATAATTTAGGCTTTTAATGGGAGTAACTGATATGTATGATTTGTATTCCGATAAACTGTTTGAATTTACAAATATGTTTACAGACAGTACCGAACAGATAAAAAATATAAGAATTGTACAGATAGGAGAAACTTGTCTTGATAAAGGCGCTTCTATCGAAGAGCATATTCAGGTTTGCCATGAAATTACGCTTGTTGTTTCGGGAAAGGGTGAGCTTGTGGCGGATCAGGAAAAAAACGAATGTCATGCCGGCGATATACAAATTGTTTCAAAAGGCATAAAGCACAGCATTGTTTCGGATAATGACAGCAGGCTCAGGTACATTCATTTCGCTTTTGATTTTAATGAATATTCTTCACGGGTCTTGCAGGAATTTTACGGACAGTGCAAGAATGTGCTGCTGCAAGATGACGGAAATATCAGCAGGATTTTAAATATGCTTGTGAACGAGTACGCGAGCAGCGCCGATTTTACGGATATAATGAAGGAAAGTCTTGTTAAGGCTGCACTCGTGCTTATATGGCGCAGGGTAAATTCAAAGACCTCCGCGTACCGTCCGATTATAAGTGACAAGCCTATCGGAAGTACGGTTTACAACATAATAAAATACATTGACAATAATATAAATGAAAAGCTGACGGTAAGCAGGATAGCAAAAAAATTTTCGTACAGTGATGAATATATATCACGTCTGTTTAAGAAAAAGACGGGAGTTTCCGTTAAAAAATATATTTCAGCCACAAAAATGAAGTATGCTCAAAGCTTGCTCGCGGAGAAAAAATGCTCATTAAATGAAATAACGGAGCTTATGGGTTACAGCTCATTGCAGGCTTTTTGTAAAGCATTTAAAAAATATACCGGTTATACACCCGGACAATTTATAAAGAAATAAAATTAAATGATTAAATATATTATTTTTTAGGGGGGTTAATATGAAAATCGGAATTATAGGTTGCGGTAATATTGCAAACGCGTTTCATATTCCGTGTTATCTTAAAAACGGAAAGGTTGAAATAAAGTATTTTTGCGATATTTTGCCGGAAAGAGCGGAAAACGCGGTTAAAAAATACGGCTGCGGTATTGCTGTAACAGATTACAAAGCGGTTTTGGCAGACAGTGAAATTGAAGCGGTATCAATCTGCACACCGAATAAAATGCATTCGGTAATCGCCATAGACGCGCTTAAAGCGGGTAAAAATGTTTTGTGCGAAAAGCCGGCGGCAAGGGTGTATTCCGAAGCGCTTGAAATGCAGAAAGCGCAGCACGAGAGCGGAAAAGTCCTGAATATAGGTGTTGTCAACAGATTTAATACCGGCATAAACAAAATCAAACAGATTATCGACAGCGGCGAGCTCGGCGAAATATATCAGGTATATGTAAGCTTCAGAGCTTACAGGTCTATTCCGGGGCTCGGAGGGGATTTTACAAACAAGGCGGTTGCCGGCGGAGGTGTGCTTATTGACTGGGGCGTACATTATTTTGATATTGTAATGTATTGCTGTAGTGACCCGAAAATAAAAACCGTATCGTCCGAGCAATTTAAAAAGCTTGGTAATCCTATTGATGAATATGTATATGTAAATATGTGGGCAGGACCGCCGAAAGCTGACGGAGTTAATGATGTTGAGGAAGGAATTACAGGTCTTATAAGAACAGAAGGACCTGTAATAACCTTTAACGGCGCATGGGCGCAGAATATAGGCGAAGGAGAGACATATATTGATTTTATAGGCACAAAGGGCGGTATAAGGCTAAACTACGCGAAGGACTTTGTTATGTATTCAACAAAGAGCGGAATGCTCACAAAAACAACGTTTCAAATGAACGAAGGTATGGAATTCGGACCGATGTTTCAGAATGAAATAAATTCGTTTGTTGAATGTATAGAAACAGGAAAAACGCTTCCGTCGCATATTGACACAAATATAATAACCGCTCAAATGCTTGACGCGATTTATCGGTCCGCGGAGGAACACAGAGAAATAAAACTAGACTAAGTATCGGAGTTGAAAACATATGAAAATAGGTTTTATTGATTATTATTTGGACGAATGGCACGCTAATAATTATCCGAAAATGATAAAAGAGCTGTCGGACGGAAGATATGAAGTTTCTTTCGCTTACGGAAAAATTGACAGCCCTGTCGGCGGAATGACAAACAAAGAGTGGGCGGAAAAAAACGGAATAGAATTGCTTGAAAGTATTGAGGAGGTTATCGAAAAAAGCGACAGGCTTATAGTGCTTTCTCCCGACAATCCGGAAATGCACGAGGAGTTGTGTGAGCTTCCGCTGAAATCGGGCAAGCTGTTATATATTGATAAAACTTTCGCTCCGGACAGAAAAACGGCGGAAAAAATTTTTGAAAACGCAAAAGCGGGAAATACAAAATGTTATTCGAGTTCGGCGCTCAGGTTCGCGAGTGAGCTTTGTGATATTGACAAAAAGGCAATTCATAAAATTTACAGTGAGGGGCCCGGTGAATACGAGATGTATTCCATTCATCAGATAGAGCCCATTATTTGCCTTATGGAGAGCCGCGCGAAACAAATTATGTTTACGGGAGAAAGCAATCACCCGTCAATGATTATAAAGTTTGAGGACGGACGCTATGCGCAGATGTATCAGACCCGCAACACTCCGTTCCGCTTAACTGTTGAAAAAGATGATGGCAGCAGCAATATTGTGCAAATCAAGTCAAATTATTTCGGTTTGTTTTTGGAAGAGCTTATACACTTTTTCGATACGGGTATTGTTCCCGTACCGCATGAGCAGACAATAGACGTTATCGCGGTAAGAGAAGCCGGGCTTAAAGCAATGAAGACACCGTATGAATGGGTAGAGGTATAAGGATATTTTATATAAAGTAAAAAAGAGAAAAATCCCGGATTTTATGCAGAAACTTTACTTAAAATCCGTGATTTTTTACATCAAAACAGGTTTGCCGCAGCGCTGACATTTTGAATCGGAAAGAGTGTTTTGCGCACCGCAGAAAACGCATATATTTGTGCCGCATTTTGATTTATCGTAAATTTCTATCGGGAAAGGATATCCGGGATGATAACGAACCTTATCGCCTTCATTAACATACGGGTGAAAAGCCATGGCTTTTTTGTCTTTGATTTTAATTTTTTTACCCTCGTCCGAACGAATAACAATAAGGTATTTTTTTTTGTTTGATTTTTTTTCATCCGAAAGAGAATGCCATTTTTTGTTTTTTATAACAGTTCCGTCAACGGCGTCCTTTTTAAGTCTGCCGAGGTCTTTTAAAAGCGATATCCACATTCCGAATGCTATTCCTATAAAAATTACCAACAAAACCGAGGCAACAAGCAATATTTCACCCACGCTGCTGCCTTGTTTTAACGCAACTATTGCGGTTATTGCAATTATAATTATAAAGATTACAGGCGCGGAAATTATCGCGTATTTAAAATTCTTTTTTATCTGCTGCCGCATTTCTTCAATAAACTCGGGATTTTCAGGCATATGTGAAAATCCTGTCCGGTTTGTACCGTTAAAATCGTTCTCCATAAGTAAATCTCCTTTTCTTTTTTATAGATTTTATTATATTATATCATAACATTTTATGTTTTTCAATAGTGCAAAAGAAAATGAAAATGCCGTTTTTAAGGTATATTTAAACGGACAAACGGTGAGGTTTTTCAAGACTCCGCCATTTGCTTGCTATATTCTTGAATACAGCTCATTTAATTTTTTAAAGCGGTTTTTATCTATTCCGTCAAGCTGTTCTTTTGTAATACGGTATTGCCAGTTTCCTTCGGCTTTGCCCGGAATGTTTAGCCTTGTGTCGGAGCCGTAGCCGAGAAGGTCCTGAACAGGCATTATAACAAGCCCCGCGTGACTTGCAAACATTGTTCTTATTATATCGGCGCAGCCGTCTGTCCAGTCGCCGCCCTTGTGACCGCAATATTCAAGCATTTCGCGGCGGTCATTGTCCGAAAGCTCCCAGAGATAACCGAGAAGCGTATTATTATCGTGAGTGCCGGTGTAGGCGACACAGTTGTTTATATAATTATGAGGTCTGTGCGGAGTTGAGCTGTCGCCCATAAACGCGAACTGAAAAACACGCATACCGGGGAAACCGCTTTCTTCCAACAGCTCCAAAACCTCTTTTGTAATATCACCCAAATCCTCGGCTATTATAAAAGCATCGCCCGCGGCTTCTTTTATGGCATTCACAAGGTTTATACCGGGACCCTTTTTCCATGAACCTTCCTTTGCGCTTTTCGCGTTTCCTGGAATTTCCCAGTAGGCTTCAATGCCTCTGAAATGGTCGATTCTTATGCCGTCAAAAAGCTTTGTCATATGTGAAATTCTGTCGCGCCACCAATTATAGCCGTCCTTTTCCATTTCGTCCCAGTTATAAATGGGATTTCCCCAAAGCTGCCCTTCGCTGCTGAAATAATCGGGCGGAACACCCGCAACACCTGTCGGTCTGTCGTTTTCATCGAGCAAAAACAGTTTTTTGTCTGACCAGACATCGCAGCTGTCATAATCAACATATATGGGAACATCGCCAATGATTTTTATACCGTTATCATTTGCGTATTTTTTTATTTCAGACCACTGAGAAAAAAATTCAAACTGAATAAATTTCCACATAAATAAAATATCGTCGCTTATTTTATTTGTTTTCCACTCGTTCCACGGAGCATATGCATTAGCCTCTTTAAGCGCCATAAAACGGCAAAAATTGTCAAGATATTTGTCGGATGATATAAACGCTTCGATTTCATCACGGTTTTCAGCGCGTTTTGAAGCATTTAAAAGCACTGAATTTCTTGTATGAAAAAGCCTGACATATTCGCAGGAATAAGGGTTTTGCTGACGCTGGGAGTCAAGCTCTTCTTTTGTGAGCAAGCCTTTTTCATAAAGCTTGAAAAGATTAATAAAATATGGATTGCCTCCAAATGTCGAGGGCGATTTGTACGGTGAGTTGCACTCATCAACAGGACAGAAAGGGAGCACCTGCCAATATGAGAAGCCGCAAGCCTTTAAAAAATCAATAAATTGTTTTGCTTCGTCACCGAAAGAGCCGATACCGTATTCGCCGAAAAGTGACGATATATGCATAAGAACACCGCTTTTTCTTGTCATAAACCTAATAAATCCTTTCCTTAAAGAGTAATTAATAGTTTTTTTGCACATATTATATTGTACCATAAAAAAAAATAAAATGCAAATAAAAATTCAATTTATAACAGCATATTTCCTTGACAAACGTAGTTAATTATTGTATAATATTATTATATGGATATTTATGGTAATAATATTTTGGTCAGGAGGGGAATAATGAAAAAAAATTTTGCTGACGCTTTAGACGAATTTTCTGCCGGTCTGAGCAGTCACGCATATGAGTTTATGGGTTGCCATAAGTTGGGAAACGGCTATGTTTTCAGAGTCTGGGCGCCAAACGCGAGAAATGTTTTTTTAACAGGCTCGTTTAATGAATGGAACACTAGGAATATTCCTATGAAAAATATAGGCCGGGGTATATGGGAAGCCGAATCAGAGAACGCAAAAATTTTTGATGAATATAAGTATTATATTGAAAAAAGCGACGGAAACTTTGTTTACAAAAGTGATCCTTATGCGTTCCACGCTTGTACAAGACCTGAAAATTCATCAAAGGTTTATGACATAGAAGGCTTTGAATGGACAGACAAAAAATATTTAAAAAAAACGGCAACTACATCTGTATTATCGGAGCCGGTTAATATTTACGAGGTTCATCTCGGCTCGTGGAAGCTGTATGAGGACGGTAATTATTTTTCATACAGAAAAATGGCTGATGAGCTTGTAAAATATGTTAAAAAAATGGGTTATACTCATATTGAGCTTCTTCCTGTAAGCGAGTATCCTTTTGACCCGTCTTGGGGATATCAGGTTACGGGGTATTACGCGCCTACTTCAAGATACGGTACTCCGCAGGATTTTATGTATTTTGTAAACCGCTTTCATGAGGAGGGTATAGGCGTTATCCTGGATTGGGTGGGCGCTCATTTTCCGAAGGACGAAAACGGGCTTTATGAATTTGACGGCACCTGCCTTTACGAATCCTCCGATAAGATGATGAATGAGCATCCCGATTGGAACACGAGGATTTTTAATTACGGCAGAAATGAAGTGAAATCCTTTTTGATTTCAAACGTTGTTTTTTGGCTTGAAAAGTATCATATTGACGGCATAAGAGTTGAC
Source organism: uncultured Ruminococcus sp. (assembly GCA_902784805.1). Lineage (GTDB taxonomy): Bacteria > Bacillota > Clostridia > RUG12999 > RUG12999 > RUG12999. The sequence continues at coordinate 41,076 of CACZWD010000002.1, forward strand.
GCTGTCGCTTCAATGCTTTATCTTGATTACGGTAGGCGTGACGGACAATGGCGGCCGAATAAGTACGGCGGCAATTATAACCTTGAAGCAATAGATTTTTTAAGGGCGCTTAACTCAGCCGCTTTTCATTTTAAACCGTCGGTTATGATGATAGCCGAGGAATCAACCGCGTTTCCTATGGTAACAAAACCGGGTTACGACGGCGGGTTGGGCTTTAATTTTAAGTGGAATATGGGCTGGATGAACGATATGCTCGGCTATATGTCGGAGGACCCATATTTCAGAAAAGGCAGACATAACGACCTTACCTTTTCGCTCACATACGCTTTTTCGGAGAATTTTATCCTGCCGGTTTCGCATGACGAGGTGGTTCACGGCAAAGGCTCGCTTATAGGTAAAATGCCGGGTGAGTATGATGAAAAATTTGACAATTTAAGAGCGTTTATGGGTTATATGATGGCTCATCCGGGTAAAAAACTCAGTTTTATGGGTAATGAATTCGGACAGTTTGCCGAATGGAATTATGCAAAATCGCTTGAATGGTTTATGCTTGAATATGAAAAGCATAAAAAGCTTCATCGTTTTGTTAAAGAGCTTAACGCTTTTTATCTCGAAAACAGCCCATTTTGGGAAAACGATATAAGCTGGGACGGCTTTACATGGCTTGTCAGCGATGACAATTCCCAGAGCGTAATTGCGTTTATCAGGCGTGACAAAAAAGGCAATGAAATTATTGTGGTATGTAATTTCTGTCCGGTTTTGAGAGAAAAATATAAAATAGGAGTTCCGCACGAGGGAGAATATAAGCCCGTATTTTCAAGCGACAGCCTGAAATACGGAGGCAAGGGGACAAGGCTTAAAAAAGTAAAAACAAAGAGCTGTGAAATGCACGGCTTCGCGCAGTCTATCGAAATAAAAATTCCACCGCTTTCTACTGTATATTATACTATTGTAAAATAAGGGGGCAAAGCTTTATGCTTGAAAGACACAAAGAATGTATCGCGATGCTGCTTGCCGGTGGGCAGGGCAGCAGATTACTTGTTCTTACGGAAAAAACGGCAAAGCCAGCCGTGCCTTTCGGAGGAAAATACAGAATTATTGATTTCCCGCTTTCCAACTGTGTAAATTCCGAAATTGACACGGTCGGTATTCTTACTCAGTACCAGCCGCTTGAGCTTAACGATTATATCGGCAACGGACAGCCGTGGGGGCTTAACCGCAACTACGGCGGCGCTCATGTGCTTCCGCCGTATCAGACGTCGGGCAAAAACGAATGGTATAAGGGAACGGCAAACGCCATATATCAAAATATTTCCTTTGTTGAAGGGTATAACCCCGAACATGTTATAATTCTTTCGGGCGACCATATTTATAAAATGGATTATAACAAAATGCTCAAATTCCATAAAGACAACGGCGCGGAATGTACTATTGCCGTTCGTGACGTACCGATTGAGGAAGCAAGCCGTTTCGGCATTATGAATACAAACCCCGACGGTTCAATTTACCAGTTTGAGGAAAAGCCGAAAAAACCGAAAAGTAATCATGCTTCAATGGGTGTGTATATTTTCAAATGGGATGTTTTAAAAGAATATCTTATTGCCGATGAGGCTGATAAAACCTCCGATAACGACTTTGGCAAAAATGTTATTCCGGCACTTCTTCGTGACGGCAGGAAGCTTTTTGCCTATACTTTTGCGGGTTATTGGAAAGATGTCGGCACAATACTAAGCCTTTGGGAAGCAAACATGGATATACTTGACGGTAATTTCGCGCTTAAAGATAAGCATTTTAAAATTTACGCGAGAAACTACGCTCAGCCGTCCAGTTATATTGCGGACTGTTCCGAAATCAAGGATTCGTTTGTTGCCGAAGGCTGCTCCGTGAAAGGAAAGGTTACTCATTCGATTATTTCGACAGGCTGCGTTATTGAGGAAAATGTCGAGATAAACGACAGTGTTATTATGCCCGGTGCCGTTGTAAAAGAAGGCTCGGTCATTAAATATTCGATGATAGGCGAAGACGTTACGGTCGAGCAAAACTGCCGTATAGGCGATAACCCCGAATATTATGACAAGAGCGAATGGGGCATAAGTGTTATCGGTAAAAACGAAACAGTTGAAAAAAACAGTACGGTTAAGCCAAACACGGTTATATAAGAAAGGAGCGTGAAACATCTTGAAAATGACAGGTATAATTTTTTCAAATATTTATGATGATACTTTGGGAGAGCTTACCGCAAACAGAACAGTTGCGTCACTTCCTTTCGGCGGACGTTACAGACAGATAGATTTTACGCTTTCAAATATGGTAAACTCCGGAATCAGAAATATCGGCGTTGTCACAAAATATAATTACCAGTCGCTTATGGACCATCTCGGAAGCTGCCAGGAGTGGGATTTAAACAACAAAAACGGAGGTCTTTACATTTTGCCTCCCTTCGCGAGCGGCAGGTCTGAGGTTTACCGCGGAAAGCTTGAAGCTTTGCATACAGCTATGAATTTTTTAAAGTCGCAAAACACCGATTATGTTGTTTTGTCCGATACAATAACAATTTGTAATATTGATTACAGAGAAATTGTTAAGACGCATATAGACTCAGGCAGAGATATAACGGTTATAGCCACGAAGCCGCTTAATTATACCGATGATAACCTTCTTGTTATTGAATGTGACAAGAATTTTGCCGCAACGGATATAATAATCAACTACCCGGCAAAAAACGGCTCGCTTACAGGTATGGGTATGTTTATAATGGATAGGGAAATGCTTATTAAAGAGGTTGAAGAAGCGGTTGCGCAGGGCTACTACCACTTTGAGAAGGATTTTCTTCAAAGACATTTTAATATGGGTAATTTGTCGGTTAATGTTTACGAATTTAAGGGCAAAGTTCTGAGAAATAAAAATATCGCGGCGTTTTTTAATAACAACCTTAAACTTCTTGATGAAGAAACAAGAAACGATATTTTTAAAACAGATTCCCCGATTTACACAAAAATACGTGATGAAATACCCACGTATTACGGTGAAACCTCAAAAGTAAGCGAATGTCTTATAGCTGACGGCTGTAGTATCAAAGGAGAAATTGAAGAGTCAATTCTGTTCCGTGATATAAAAATAAAAAAAGGCGCTAAAATAAAAAAATCAATTATAATGCAGGGCGCCAATATCGGTGAAAACGTATATATCGAAAACGCTATTCTCGATAAAGACGTTACGGTAACAGACGGAACAAGGCTTATAGGCGCGCCTGAAAGTCCTGTAATTATAAAGAAAGGTGAAATTGTATGAAAATTCTTTTTGCGGCAAGCGAAGCCGCGCCGTTTATAAAAACGGGCGGTCTCGGAGATGTAGCGCAGGCACTGCCGCAGGAGCTTGCAAAAAATAAGGACGTTAACGTAGCGGTTTTTCTTCCTTATTATAAACGGATTAAAAATAATCCCGAAATTGAAGTCGAATTTATAAAATGCTTTTCAACAAAGCTTGCATGGAGGCAGGAATATGTCGGCGTGTTTAAGCTTAAGTCGGCAAGCAAAAAGCTCAGTATTTATTTTATCGACAATGAGTATTATTTTTATAGGGATTCCGTTTACGGCGACTATGATGACGGCGAGAGATACACTTATTTCAGTATGGCTGTACTTGAGAGTATCCATGAAATAGGCTTTTATCCCGATATTATTCATTGTAACGACTGGCAAACTGCACTTATTCCGACACTTAAGAAGCTTAAATTCGGCGGATGGAGTGAGTACGACAGGATAAAAACCGTATTTACAATTCATAATATTGAATATCAGGGTAAAATGCCGCCGGAATTTATGACAAATGTTATAGGTCTGGGTGAGGAGCACAGAGGACTTATGACATATGACGGCTGCGTAAACTTTATGAAAAGCGCGATTGTTTCGGCGGATAAAATCACAACCGTTTCCGAAACCTATGCTCACGAAATAAGATATTCGTATTTCGCAAAAGGGCTTGAAAGCATAATAGGCGAAAACGCTTACAAGCTTGAAGGAATAGTAAACGGTATAAACACAAAATTATATGACCCCAAAACAGATGCTTCAATTGCGGCAAATTTTTCCGCAGCCGATATATCGGGCAAAGCTGAAGATAAGGCGGATTTACAAAGAACGCTCGGGCTTCCCGTAAGGCCGGATGTACCTGTAATTGCCATGATATCAAGGCTTGTCGCTCATAAAGGGCTTGACCTTGTTGAATATGTTATGGGTGAAATAATGAACCGTGATCTGCAGTTTGTCGTAATAGGTACGGGTGATTATAAATATGAGGATATGTTCAGGTTTAACGCGTATTTGCACAGCGATAAAATGTCTGCAAATATAATTTTTGACCCGTTGCTTGCGAATAAGCTTTATGCGGGCGCGGATATTTTTCTTATGCCGTCAAAAAGTGAGCCGTGCGGGCTTTCACAGCTTATCGCCATGCGTTACGGTACTGTGCCGATTGTGCGTGAAACAGGCGGTCTTTGGGACACAGTGCCTCCGCTTAACATTGAGACACTTGAAGGGAGAGGTTTTACATTTAAAGGCTATAACGCTCATGATATGCTTGGCGCGATTGACAGGTGTACAGAGTTTTACGGCAATAAGGAAAAATGGAATAAACATATTAAAAATCTTATAAAATACAACAGCAGCTGGAAAGAGTCAGCTAAAAAATATATCAGAATATACAGCGAGCTTATTTAAGGAATGGAGAAAAAACGTGAACGAAAAAATCAAACTCAATAAAAAAAATATAAAAAAACCAACAATAAAATCAAACAAAAAATCAGATGCCGTAAAGCTTCTTGAGGAAGCTTCGGTAAGGCTTTTCGGATGCGGAACAAATGAGCTGACAAAGCAGCAGATGTTTAAAGTTTTGTGCAGCGTTGTGCGTGACCTTATGGTTGCGAAACGAAAAGATTTTCACGACGAATACCGCAAAAATAATTCAAAGCAGGTATATTATATGTCTATGGAGTTTTTGGTAGGAACCTCGCTCCATAATAATCTTTTTAATTTGGGCATAGAAGATGAATATGAAAAAGCAGTAAAAAAATGTGGTTTTAATCTTAAAGAACTGTACGATATGGAGCCTGACGCGGGTCTCGGTAACGGAGGTCTCGGAAGGCTTGCATCGTGCTATCTTGATTCTATGACGAGCCTTGAGATTCCGGGTACGGGCTTTTCAATACGCTATGAATTTGGTATTTTCAAACAAAAAATTGTTGACGGCTGGCAAATGGAGTTTCCCGATGACTGGCTTGACCTCGGAGATGTATGGCTTCAGGCAAGAGAGGACGAAGCTTACGAAGTAAAATTCGGAGGTGAGGTTTCCGGCTGGGACGATAACGGAAAGTACAGAATTTCCCATACAAATTATAACTCGGTTATGGCAGTTCCGTATGATATGTATATATCGGGTTATGATACAAAGGCTGTAAATAAGCTTGTGCTTTGGAGCGCGAAATCCGCGAACAGCTTTGATATGGCGGCTTTTTCAAGGGGCGAATACGCAAAATCGCTTGAACAAAATACAATGGCGGAGGTTATTTCAAAGGTGCTTTACCCTGCCGATGACCATATTGCGGGTAAAATTCTTCGTCTTAAACAGCAGTATCTTCTTGTATCCGCTTCACTTCAAAGTATAATAAGCCATCATATGAAGCGCTTTAAAAGGCTTGATAATTTAGGCGAGCAGGTAGCTATTCATATAAATGACACACATCCGGCTCTTTGTGTGCCCGAGCTTATGAGGATTCTTGTTGATGATTACGATTTCGGCTGGGACGAAGCATGGAAAATCACAAATGAAACTCTTACTTATACAAATCATACAGTTATGAGCGAAGCTCTTGAACGCTGGAACGAACAGCTTTTCAAAGAGCAGCTTCCGAGAATATATCAGATTGTGTGCGAAATAAACCGCAGGCTTGTAGGTCAGCTTAATATTATATACCCCGGTGACATCGCGAAAATAGATTATATGGCGGTTATTGCTCACGGTGAAGTGCGCATGGCAAATCTTTGCCTTGCGGCATGCCACACGGTAAACGGTGTTTCAAAGCTTCACAGCGACATATTAAAAACAGGCATTTTTAAGGATTATTATAACATAAACCATGAAAAATTTACAAATGTCACAAACGGTATAGCATACCGCAGATGGCTTTGTCAGGCAAATCCGGAGCTTACGGAGCTTCTTTCGGAGCTTATAGGTGACGGCTTTAAAAAGGATAGCCGTGAGCTTGAAAAGCTTTTGAAATATTATGATGATAAATCGGTGCTTGAACGCCTTGAAAACATAAAAAAGGATAATAAAATCCGTCTTGCCGATTATATAGCGAAAGCCAACGGCATAAATGTTGACCCGAATTCTCTTTTTGATGTTCAGGTTAAAAGGCTTCACGAATACAAAAGACAGCTTTTAAACGTGCTTCAGATCTTGTATATGTACAACCGCATAAAGGAAAACCCAAACATGGACTTTGTTCCGAGGACCTTTGTTTTCGCGGCTAAAGCCTCGGCCGGTTATGTAATGGCAAAGCAAATTATAAGGCTTATTGTTGCCGTTTCGGATATGATAAATTCAGACCCGCAGGTAAGAGATAAAATAAAAGTTGTTTTTGTTGAGGACTATAAGGTTTCACTTGCCGAAATAATTATTCCGGCAGCGGAAATTTCGGAGCAGATTTCAATTGCGGGAAAAGAAGCGTCGGGAACGGGTAATATGAAACTTATGATAAACGGCGCGGTAACTCTCGGAACACTTGACGGAGCAAACGTTGAAATACATGAGCAAGTCGGCGATGAAAATATGTTTCTGTTCGGTCTCCATGCCGATGAGGTTGAGGATTTATGGCGCAGAGGTTATAACCCTATGGACTACTTGGGTAATAATCCGCAGCTTAAAGAAGTGCTTGAAATGCTGACTTCTGGCGTTCTCGGCGTGAGGTTTGATGATATTGTCCGTTCACTTCTCACAAATAATTACGGAGTTGCCGACGCGTATATGATAATGGCGGATTTTGCCGATTATAAACGTGCGCAGGAGGACGTATCAAAAGCGTATGCCGATAAAGAAAGGTTTAATAAGATGTCGCTTGTAAATATCGCAAAAGCGGGCATTTTCTCATCGGACAGAGCCGTAAAGGAATATGCCGATAATATCTGGCATATGAAATAAATTACCGAAAAGGAACAATAATGAGGATTTTATTTAACAGCAGAGATATTAAATATAAAAAACCGTTTGGGTGCATTAAAAGCGAAGAAAAATGCACCCTTCGCGTTGATATACCCAAATATTGCGGAACGATAAGTATAAGGCTTTGTATTTTTGACGAAAACGGTTTTGAAATGCTTGTCCCTTTTGATAAAATAAGCGAAGAAGGCGACTATGAAATTTATGTTACGGATTTTTCGCTCTATAAAGCGGGGCTGTATTTTTATTATTTTCGTGTAGAAACGCAGGAAAGTAATTTTTCGCTTTACAGGCAGGGGGAGAACACCAATATCGAAGAAGGCGAGCTCTGGCAGCTTACCTGCTATGACGCGTCATATGAAGGAAAAAATGATTTTGCCGGAAAAGTAATGTATCAGATTTTTCCGGACAGATTTGCGGTTTTGGGAAAATGCAATTCAGATGAAAAATTACAGCCGTTTTGGGTTCATAACAGTTTATCGGATACGCCTGTTTTTTTGCCCGATGAAAACGGCAAAATATTAAATAATGATTTTTTTGGCGGAAATTTAAACGGCATAACCGAAAAACTGCCGTACATAAAAAAACTCGGCGCCGGAGTTATATATTTAAACCCGATTTTTATGGCGTATTCAAACCATAGGTACGATACGGCGGATTATAAAAAAATTGACCCGATGCTCGGTACGGAGGAAGATTTTAAAAATCTTTGCGAAAAGGCGCATGAGCTTGATATAAAAATAATCCTTGACGGCGTTTTTTCTCATACGGGGAGCAACAGCCGATATTTTGACAAAGACGGTGTTTTCGGCGGCGGAGCCGTGAGTGATGAAAATTCGCCTTACCGTGATTGGTATATGTTTGAAAGCTATCCCGATAAATATACTTCATGGTGGGGTATAGATACGCTTCCCTGTGTAAATGAGCTTTGCCCGTCATATATGGATTATATAATAAAAGATGATGACAGCGTTATCGCGCACTGGCTGCGTGCCGGCGCGGACGGCTTCCGGCTTGACGTTGTTGATGAAATCCCCGATGAATTTGTTGCCGAAGTAAAAAAGAAAATGAACGAAGTTAAACCGGAGGCTATCCTTATAGGCGAGGTCTGGGAGGACGCTTCAAATAAAATAAGTTACAGCGTCAGACGTAAATATCTTTTGGGAAACGAGCTTGATTCCGTTATGAATTACCCGTTCAGAAACGCGATTATAGGCTTTGTGCTCGGAAATATAAGCGGATGTGATTTTAAAGACCGGGTTATGACAATTGCCGAGAATTACCCGAAACCTGTGCTTAACTGTCTTATGAATATGCTTTCAACGCACGATACGGTAAGGATATTAACTCTTTTGGGTGATGATGGAAGTCTTACGGAAAAAGCACAAAAAGCGGAATTTCATCTTCAAGGTGAAAGGCTTAAAAGAGCGATTGAGCTTGAAAAGCTTGCTGCTTTTTTGCAGTTTACACTTCCGGGAATGCCGTGCGTGTATTACGGCGACGAAATCGGCATGGAGGGCTATGAGGACCCGCTTAACCGCAGATTTTTTGAATGGGATAAAGAAGATGCCGGGCTTAAAGAGTTTTATGGGAAGCTTGCCGGAATAAAAAACAGTACCCCTGCGCTTAAAACAGGAGATATTTCTTTTGTACAAGCAGATGATGACAGCATAGTTTTTGAAAGAAGCTGCGAGGAAGAAACGGTTTATGTAAGGCTTTGCCTGAACGATAAAGATTTGACAGAAAAAAATTGTATTTTCAGTTTTGAATCAAAGTACGGTTCCGGGAAAATATTTAAGAAAACGTAACAGCAAAAATTAAACGTTTTTGTTTGTGGTCGGGTCCGGTTGTATCGGCTGATATTTACCGCAAAAAAGCAGCAATAATATCAAGGGAAAAATTACTAAAAAAAATGAAAATAAAAGGTATTTTTTTGTCGTTTTTTTTATTGCATTTTTAGCATATATCTGATAAAATAATATTGTTATATAAATATTCACATAAAAAATGTCAAAAATTTTTTACGTGAAAAATATTAAATTTTAGGAGGAAGAACGAATGAAAAAATTACTTACACTTCTTCTTGCTGTTGCAATGGTATTAAGCTTTGCAGCATGCGGACAGAAAGATGCCGGAACAAATGACGCAGGTGACGCAACAGAGGAAAAAACAGTTAAGCTTGGTTTTATTTTCCTTCATGATGAAAACTCTACTTACGACAAAAACTTTATGGACTCTGCAAGAGCAGCTCAGGAAAAACTCGGTCTTTCAAACGATCAGGTTATCTTTAAAACAAATATTCCCGAAGGTAATGAATGTTATGAGGCTGCCGCAGACCTTGCGGACCAGGGTTGTAACATTATTTTTGCCGACAGCTTCGGACATGAGCCTTATATATTAAAGGCTGCAAAGGAATTCCCCGATGTTCAGTTCTGCCATGCGACAGGAACAACCGCACATACAGAAAAGCTTTCAAACTTCCATAACGCTTTCGCTTCAATTTATGAAGGCAGATATCTTGCGGGTATTGCTGCAGGTATGAAGCTTAATGAAATGATAGCAAACGGCGATTTCGCAGCAGAAGAAGCTAAAATCGGTTATGTGGGCGCTTACACATATGCTGAGGTTATTTCCGGTTACACATCATTCTTCCTTGGCGCGCGTTCTGTTTGCCCGACGGCTACAATGGAAGTACAGTTTACAGGAAGCTGGTACGATGAAGCTCTTGAAAAAGAAGCTGCTACAAAGCTTATCAGTAACGGCTGCAAGCTTATCAGCCAGCACGCTGACTCAATGGGTGCTCCCACAGCTTGCGAAAACGCGGGTATTCCGAATGTATCGTATAACGGAAGCACAGTTTCGGCTTGCCCGAACACCTTTATTGTTTCTTCAAGAATTGACTGGACACCTTACTATGAATTTGTTGTAAATTCATACCTTGACGGTAAAGAAATTCCGTTTGATTGGTGCGAAGGTATCGAAGCA
>CACZWD010000003.1:0-42535 GCA_902784805.1 uncultured Ruminococcus sp.
GCCGCGCTTAACGAAAAGAAAGCTGCTTCCGAGGATTTTGACTGTTCATACGAGGAGGATTGTATAGCGGAGCTTTCGGTTCTTTCTGCGGATATACACACAAAAGCCTTCAGCCTTAAAAAAGCTCTTGGGGATATTGATAAAAACGCCGATGTTTTAAAAACAGCAGAATATTATTGTAACATAATTATTCCCAAAATGCAGGCTTTAAGAGAAGCCGTTGATTCTGCCGAACAGCTTACGGAAAGAAGCGCGTGGCCGTATCCAAACTATGGCGATTTAATGTTTGGCGTAAGATAGGGGAAATATAAAATGTATGATTTTATTAAAGTCGCGGCGGCTGTTCCGAGGGTAAGTGTCGGAAACACCGTAAAAAATTCCGAAAAAATAATAAAATGCATAAAGGAAGCTAAAAAAAACAATGCAGACCTTGTGGTTTTTCCGGAGCTTTCCGTTACAGGTTATACCTGCGGCGACCTCTTTTTTCAGGAAAAGCTTCTTAAAGCTTCCGATAAGGCGGTAGGGGATATTGTAAAAGAAACCGAGGAGATAACCGCCGTTTTCGGCGCGCCGGTTGTAATAAACGGCAGCGTTTACAACTGCGCGGTTGTTGCTTCGGACGGAATAATACAGGGTATTGTACCAAAAACTTTTTTGCCCAACAACAATGAGTTTTACGAAAAACGCTGGTTTTCGGCAGGCTATAATTATTCGTTTGAATATTTAAATGCCGAAAAGTTTGGGCTTGAAAATTACGAAATTGTTTTTAGCAGAAATATGATTTTTGAGCTTGACGGCGTAAAATTCGGCGCCGAAATATGTGAGGATTTATGGGCGCCTGTTCCGCCGAGCAGTTTTCTTGCAATTGGCGGAGCGGAGATTATACTTAATCTTTCCGCAAGCAATGAAACAATATCCAAAAGAAGCTACCGCAGAAATTTGATTTTGCAACATTCGGCGTCGGCTCTTTGCGGTTATGTTTATGCCTCGGCGGGTTCTGGCGAATCAACTACCGACCTTGTATTTTCGGGGTATTCCGCTGTGGCGGAAAACGGCGTTATGCTTGCCGAAACAGAGCGGTTTATTGAAAAGGAAGGCATGCTTTTTGCCGAAATAGATGTCGGCAGGATTCGCGCGGACAGATTGAAGCTTACAAGCTTTAAGGATTGTAAAGATATATATTTAAAAGATGAAACACCCGAAATCGTAACTATTGAAGATATTAAAATAAAAGCGGACGGAAGCACAAGAAAAGTTAATAAACTGCCTTTTGTGCCGTCCGATAAAGCCGAAAGAGGACAGCGCTGCAAAGAAATATTTGAACTTCAGGTTGCCGCGCTCAAGAGGCGTATGGAAACGGCGGGGAATAAGCTTGTTGTCGGCGTTTCGGGCGGTCTTGACTCAACGCTCGCGCTTCTTGTGAGCGCTATGGCTGTAAAGGAAAAGGGCGCAGGCTCCGTCACGGGCATTACAATGCCGTGCTTCGGAACTTCGGACAGAACGTATAATAACGCTGTGGCGCTTATAAAAAGCCTCGGCGCGGAATTTAAAGAAATAAACATAAAAGACGCCTGCACGCTTCATTTTAAAGATATTGGCCACGACGGCAAAACTCCCGATTTGACCTTTGAAAACACTCAGGCAAGGGAGCGCACACAGGTGCTTATGGATTATGCCGGAATGACAGGCGGCTTTGTTGTCGGTACGGGCGATTTATCGGAGCTTGCGCTCGGCTGGTGTACCTATAACGGCGACCATATGAGCAGCTACGGCGTAAATGCGGGAGTGCCGAAAACGCTTATAAGGTGGATGATAGAAACTCTTGCCGAATACAATGTTTTTCCGGACAGCACGGATATTTTAAAGGATATTATTGATACTCCGATAAGTCCCGAGCTTTTGCCTCCCGGCGCGGACGGAAAAATTACGCAGGTAACGGAGGATATCGTAGGACCTTACGCGCTTCACGACTTTTTCCTTTATTATATGCTTCGCTTCGGATTTGAGCCGAAAAAAATTTATTATCTCGCGAAGCTTGCCTTTGAGGGTGATTTTGACGGAAAGACAATTTTAAAATGGCTTAAAAACTTTTACACCCGTTTTTTCTCGCAGCAGTTTAAGCGTAGCTGTATGCCCGACGGTGTAAAAATAGGAAGTGTCTGTCTTTCTCCGAGAGGCGACTGGCGTATGCCCTCCGATGCTTCCGTATCTCTTTGGCTTAAAGAGATTGAAAAAATTAAAGAATAAAAAATAAACGTTGCCCTTCATTGTTTTTTGAAGGGCATTTTTAAAATAATGTCGATTGATGATGGATATTGTATTATATTATATGCATTTTAACGATATATTGTTGTAAAATCGAGGAAAATTTTGTTGAAAATTACGTTTTTTAAAAAACCGGTTGACGCAGAGGTGTTCACTTTGTTATAATATAGGCGAGAATACCGGAACGGCACAGGTAAATAACAAAATTAAAAAAAGAATTTTGCAATGTTATACAATTTAACAGAAAACAAAATTAAAAAATATAACACAATGAGTTATAAAAACGAAAACGACATTATTGAAACCATCAGAAAATTGGACGAAGATTATGATTATACAGAATTAATGCATATTTTTAAAACTAATGAAAACTTTAAAAAAGAATTTGACGTTGGGGCTGCTGCCAACGATGTTGCACTTTTTTCTTCGTATTTAGGAGCGATAAAGCCATATCATGTTACGGTAGATTTTTATACAACAAGGTGATGATTACTATGAAAAAAACTTATATTTTTTGTATAATTCTTGCGGCGATTATTATAATTGTGCCTTTATTTTATGCTGAACAGATTGTACGTTTTGTCGGCAAAACAGCTTTAAACGCAATTTTTGCGGAATTGGAACGTGAGGATAAAGAAGATGAGATAAGAATTGCCAACGGCGAACCGATATACGGCAGAGACACCTGCCTTATATGGGCGAATACATATGAGATATGGAGGCATTCAGGTGAGAAATATCTTGATATTCAAACAAAGAAAGTATTTGGTGCAATTCTCGAAGAAATAACAATATATAGAAAAATTGATAAAAAGCTGTATATTGTCGCAAGAACAGGCTACGCTGTTATTGATGAGGACGCGTTCTGCAAAATATATGTCAATGACGAAAGTTTGTTTAATGCTAACGATCATATTATTGAGCGAATTGAGGACGACCATATAAAGTATTTTTCTGAATATAGCAGTTTTTCGCCGACCGAAAGAAGCAACTTTGAAAAGCTTGAAAAAAAGTACGAAAAAAGGCTTGCGCGTAAGGCGGAAAAAGAAAGGAAAAAAGCTTTAAATGAAAAATAGCAGAGAGAAACGTCATATACCGGTTTTCAAAATAATGGTTTTTATAATACTCGGAGCAATTTTAGCCGGACTATTAAGCTTATACATATATCTGCGATTAAGGACTCCGCAAAAGGACGGGCTTTTTATTCCGCCGTCAGAAAAGAAAATCGTCCGTCAGCTTAACGAGAATTATAAAGAAATGGAATATGTTAAGGATTATGCTATGTCACAGGACAGTTTTAGCTGGCTTTATTGGGATAAGAACAATGTGGAAGCAGGCAATGAAGAAATAAATGCCTCCGATGTATCGGCAGAGCTCAAAGGTAGCCTTGAAAGGTTATATAATGCAGGCTTCCGTATGATATATGATGAATATGACGGTATAAGCTTTGAGCGTTGGCGTGATTTTACATTTCATGTAGGGCTTATATATACTGAAAATCCCGGCTATGCGGAACAAGAAATGAAAAGCAGTAAATATTTAAGACACGTGCATTTTAAAGAAACCGGCATAGAAAACTGGTATTATTATAATTATGATTATTATGATGATTAGTTTTTGTGGCTTTTGTAAATGAAATGAGTGGTACTATGCGAATAATTAAACGAATTATAATTGCTTTAATTTCCTTATTGTTGGTTGCGCATTTTGTTTATTATGTTGCTATTCCTGTCTATATATTCCGCGGCGGCTTTAAACCTTCCGAAAGAAGGGCGGAAAGAATTTTTCGCAGAGATAAAGATATATTGATTGACGTGAAAGATTATATAGAGGAAAATAATTACGAGAGCATTCATATTGACAAGCGAGAAGGGGAATTACATATTTACCCGGAAGAAATAAGCATAGATGATGAAAAAATAAGAAATGAAATTCAGACACTTATTTTTGATAAGCATTATAACATAATAAGCAACAACGAAGGAAATGTAGATTTTCAGATTTGGGCAACGATAGATAAAGCTGTCGGCTTTGTTTTTAATCTTGACGGCAACACGCCCGACCATGATTTTATTGTAAAAACAAAGGATTTGGGCGATGGCTGGTATCTATATGATGTTGATTTTGTGAAGTGGAAGTATATGAACAAGAAATAGGTGGTTGAATGACAAAAAAGCATATACCGGTTTTCAAAATAATAGCTTTTATAATACTCGGAGCAATTTTAGCCGGACTATTAAGCTTATACATATATCTGCGATTAAGTACTCCGCAAAAGGACGGGCTTTTTATTCCGCCTTCGGAAAAGAAAATCGTCCGTCAGCTTAACGAGAATTATAAAGAAATGGAGTATGTCAAGGATTACGCTATGTCACAGGACAGTTTCAAATGGCTTTATTGGGATAAGAACAATATTATGATTATTATGATGATTAAATTTTTGCGGCAATAAAGATATATTAGTTGGCGAACATGTGCAAGAGCTTACAATTTCCGATCAAAACACGAAAGCAAAAGCTTGTATTAAAAACATAAAGCGGCGCAATTTTATTTTGCGCCGCTGTTCATAATATTTTATTATTTTACGAGCTTTTCTCTTTCGTCTTTTTCGTTATCCCAGTTTTTGTTGTATGAGAGCATAACCGACATAACACCCGAATCGACTATTAGCTCGCTGCCGCTTATTGTCCGTGCCTTATCGGAGGACAGGAAATACGCGGAGTTAGCAATATCTTCGGGATAAGATTCCATACCGAGAGGCCAGTTCGCGCGTTTTTTTTCATAATCGGCTTCGGTATAAGCTGCCCATCGGTCATTATATACCGCACCTACAACTATAAGATTGCTTCGTATTCCGAACTTTCCGAGTTCATAACACATATTTCTGTTTAAAACGTCAATAGCGCCTTTTGAAGCGGCATAGGTAATGCGTCCGGGCAAAGCGCGCTTACTGTGTACCGAGCCTATAAGAACAATGCTTCCGCTATGCTGCTCTTTCATAATTTTTGCGGCTTCCTGACAGCAGAAAAAATATCCTCTCGCATTGCTGTTCATAACGTGGTCATATTGTTCGGGCGTGGTGGATAATATGCTCTGATTATATCCGGGGTCCGCAGCGTTTGCTACAAGCGTGTCAAGCCTGCCGAAATCATCAAACACTTTTTTAAAGGTTTCGTGTATTTTTTCGGGATATTCGGTTTCCATAGCATAGCCCTTAACCGTAACATCTTTATATATATCGCCTATTTCTTTTGCTGCGGCATCGGCACTATCTTGTTTGCGGCTTGTAATGCAAACATCATAACCTTCTTCCGCGAATTTCTCTGCGACCGCAAAACCGATATTCCTTGCGGCGCCTGTAATTAAAACTACCTTTCGCATAATTATTCTCCCTTTATATTTTTAATGGCGCTTACATGTTCCTTTGCAAGCTCTTTAATGCCGTCAAAATCACTTTTATCAATAAGGTCGCGCCTTAAAATTGTTATTCCTGTACCGAAAGCTTTTATTCCGGCTTCCGCGTACTCCGGTATAGTCTGCGGGTTTACGCCGCCCGTCGCCATAAGCGGAATATGCGAAAGCGGAGCCGATATGTTTTGAATATAATGAAGTCCGAGGTCATCGGCGGGGAACAGCTTAACTATCTGAGCGCCGAGAGTATATGCCTTTTCGATTTCTGTGGGTGTCATAGCGCCGGGTATTGAAATCATGCCGAGGCGCAGAGTTTCTTTTATTACTGCCTCGTTTGTGTTGGGGGATATAATGTATTTCGCGCCCGCTTCGTATGCCGCCCTGACTTGCTCAACTGTTAAAACGGTTCCTGCGCCGACATATGCGTGTCCGTCCGCCGCTTCAATCATTTTTTTGATTGTTTTTACATTTTTTTCTATGCAGTCCGGCGCGGATTGGTCAAAAGTGCTTTCGATAAAACGCACACCGCCTTCTGTTACCGCTTTAACACATGCTTCAATTTTGTCAAGAGGAATACGTCTCGCGATTACAACAAGTTTTTTTTCAAAAAGTTCATTTAACATATCCATTATAACCATGTCGCTCCTTTCGCTGTTGATGAAACATTTCTGGCAAAAAGCCTTAAGAAGGGTTTGAATTTTTCTTCCTGAAGCTTCCAGTCTGTTTCGGATAAACGTTTTTCAATTTCTTCATCACTTACATTTAAAGTTATTTCTCTGTTTTTAACGTCAATATGAATTTTGTCGCCGTTACGTATTGCTGCAAGCGGACCTTTTATGGCAGCTTCGGGAGCTACATAGCCAATGCTGAGTCCGCTTGTGCCGCCGGAAAAACGACCGTCCGTTATAATGGCAACCTTATCATGTATGTCCATACCGGCAACTTCTTTCTGGAAGGCAAAAGCTGTCGTTCCGAAACGTCCTTTTGGTCCAAGATAATTTATAACTATTGCGTCTCCCGCGGCAATATCTCCGTTGCGAAGAGCCTTTATTGCGTCGTCAACCTCTGAAAAAACTTTTGCTTTGCCGTCAAATACCATAAGATTTTCAGGCACGGCGGCAGTTTTTAAAATCGCTCCTTCCGGGGCAATATTGCCTTTTAAAACCGCGATTCCACCATCACTTGAAATTGGATTGTTAAGAGGATGAATAACATCTTCGTCATAAACCACGGCGTTACGGTAATTTTCTTCAAGAGTTTTTCCGTTGATTGTTTTGCAATCCTTATTTAAAAGAGGCAAAAGCGTTTTCATAAGAGCTTTCATACCGCCTGCCCGCTCAAAATCGTTAAAATAATATTTTCCGTTCGGGGCTATTGCTGTAATAAGCGGTATTTTGTGCGACACTTCATCAAAGAAGCTCCACCAATCTCTGTCAATACCCGCTTCGTGAGCAATAGCGGGAATATGCAAAAGAAGGTTTGTCGAACCTGCTATGGCAGTATCGGTTATAATTGCGTTTTCTATTGCCTTTTCCGTTATAATATCTCTTGCCGTTATGCCTTTTTTAACCATTTCCATAACATATTTGCCGGACTCATACGCTGCTCTGCCAAGCCGTTTATCGGTAGCGTTTATTGTAGCGTTTCCGGGCACTGTCATTCCTAACGCTTCGGCAATACAGCACATACTGTTGGCGGTTGTCATTGAGCCGCAGGCTCCCGCTCCGGCATGAGCGCAGGAAACCATACATGAAAATTCTTCATGGCTGACTTTTCCCTGCATAACTTTTCCGACTGTTGTAGAAACTTCGGTAAGCCCGATTTCACGTCCCTTATAAAAGCACAGAGGCATATATCCGCCCGTTACAATAACTGTCGGTATATTAAGTCTTGCCGCCGCCATAAGCTGTCCCGGAACTATTGAATCGCATGTGCCGAGAAGAACCATACCGTCAAACATATTAGCCTCGACATTAAGCTCAATTTCATCTGCGATAAGGTTGCGGCTCGGCAGCTCAATATAGCGGGGGTCTTTAAGTACCATACCGTCGCAAATACCTGTTGTTACAAGCTCAAACGGCAAACCGCCGGCTTCACGTACTCCGTCCTTTACACGCTGCGCGATTTCTTTAAGATGTACGTGCCCGGGATTGTATTCGTTCCACGAATTTACAATCGCGATATACGGTTTTTTTATTTCGTCCTCCGAATACCCCATACCATAAAGAATACCGTCTCTTTTTACACTTCCGACTCCAAATTCCCATTTACTTCTCTCAAACATTTTTAATTTCCTTTCAGATAATTATAAGTATTTAACGCTACCATAAGTTCCTCATTTACAGGCGTTATATATATTTTAATTTTCGAGCTTTCGGTTGATATTAAAAGCGGCTCCCTATCCGCTTTTAAATTTATAAGCCTATCATATGTTTCGGCTCCGAGGAATTTTAATCTGTCAATTATTTTTTGCTTTACGAGGACACTGTTTTCACCTATTCCGCCCGAAAAGCTTATTGCGTCAACGCCGCCGAGACAGGCGAGAAATGAGCAGATATATTTTGCTACGCTGTAAGCGTAAGCTTCAATTACATCGTCGCAGCCGTTATTTTCAAGCTCACGCATATCGCCGTTTTTTCCGCTCATACCTTTTAGACCGCATTTCGTGCTTAAAAAATCTCTTGCGTCATCTATACTCATATTTTCTTTTTCCATAAGATATAGAAGGGCAAAAGCGTCAATATCACCGCAGCGGTTGTTCATCGGCAGCCCGCTTTGAGGCGAAAAGCCCATACTTGTGTCAAGCGATTTCCCGTCAAGTATAGCGCATACCGACGAGCTTCCGCCGAGATGCACGGAAATAAGCCTTTTGTTTTCTTTTCCGAGCTTATATGCGGCATAACTGTGCGCAGCGCCATGGAAACCGTACTTTCGTATGCCGTATTTTTCTGCGAGAGCAGAATCAATGGAGTACATATAAGCGTATTTTGGAATGGTGCTGTGAAAAGCGGTCTCAAAAGAGCCTACACACGGAATATCAGGGAAAAGCTTTTTTATTTCGCGTATCGCATTTATATAAGGAATGTTATGCGCGGGAGCAACGCTCAGATATTCTTCCATTTTTGAAACAACATTATCATCAAGCTCTGCGGTACGGTTGATATTTCCCGCCATAACGGTTTTAAAGGCTATGGCGTTGATTTTAATATCATTTCCGATAAATTTAAAAACTTTTTTCAAAGCTATCCCGTATCCGCTGCTTGTATCGGTTTTACCGCTTTTTTTAGTTTCATTTTTTTGAAAAACGTAATCACTGTCCGTAGAAAAAACAGAGCTTATTTGTCCGTTTGCGATAATATTTTGGCGTGTTATCTCGTAAAGTTTAAATTTAAGCGAGGTACTTCCGATATTTAATACAAGTATATTAAAGTCCATATTTATCACCATATGCTATGAGCGCTTTTTCAAAACATTCAAAAGGAACTCTTGCTGTTCCCGCGCCAAGCCTTTTTCCTGTTTTGGATATCATTCCGCCGTGGATTACGGGTTCGATGCCCGTTTCAATAACCTTTCGTATATCAATTCCTGTAGGCGTACCCCTGTAATTTAAAGCTGGGATAAGATAGTTTTTGTTTTCGGTAATGGTGATTTCAGCCATTTCAAGAGTCTGCTCAATTCCGTCGTTCAAGGTTTTGTCAAGCGAACGCATTACGGCAGGCGCCGCCGCTGCGGCAAAACCTCCGAGACCGGTGCTTTCAAGTATGCAGCTGTCACCAATCCATGGCAGAACCTCATCGGAATTAACGGCAGCTACATATTCACCTGTAAGCATAGGGGAGGGAGCGTTAAACCACTCGGTTCCCAGACCGCTTACTTTTATAGCGTAATTTACGCCATTTCCGACCATTGCCGTTACAACGGTAGAATAATCTACGTGACGGACAGCTTCAAGCAGCGACATTGCGGATGCCATACCGAGAGGGTGGAAAAACCTTACCGTTCCGTAAAGAAGGTCAACGCATTTTTTGCGCTCGTCATCTGTTATATCTGCGTCGAACAGCATTTTCATAAGCTCGTTTGTGGCAATAATTCCCGTTGCGTCCTGCCTTGAATGAAGCTCGTCACCCATTTCGACGCCCCTTGTAAATATTTTTCGCATTGCCATTCCGCCGTTTGATTCAAGCACGTTTGTCATTGCGGGAGCAATTATGTCATGCACCATATTAAGATGCTCTCTTATACTTTCGTTAAATATGCCCCAGCCTGCAAGCCCACCTCTGTTCGGACCTTCAAACGGAGGGCAAAAGCCTTTAAAGCCCGTGTTTTTATCCTCAACAATATTTACAGCCATGGAAGGCGTTGTTATACCGGAGCCGGGTCCTACAAGATGATAGTCGTTTGAAGAAACAAAACGGATTTTGCCGCTTTCAAGCAGTTTTCTTGCCTCATCTTCATCTTTTGCGTATCCTTCAAACATTACGCCGTTTATACCGCCCTGCTTTTGAGTTTCACACATATCTTCCCATGCGATATCGGGTCCCGAATGCATTATCATTCCGTCCTCAACACCGGGCACACATTCTTTTGCCGGTTTCATACCTATCCAGTAAGGGTCGGTGTTATCAAAAATTTCGATAACTTTTTTGTTTGCTTCGTCAATTTTTTTTGAAAAATCCGAATACACTGTTTTTTCAAGCAGAGTTTTTGCGCGCTCGCTTAACGGAAAGGTTTTTCCCGGCTTCCAGTTAAGCTGAACCGCATTTCCGCCTTGTTGTTTTATTGCGTCCGCAAAAACATCCGTACCCACATTTATAACATTTATTTCATCTTTTAGCATAATTTTTCTCTCTCCGTTTCTTCAATTAAATCTAAAGCAATTTCAGCAATTTCTTTGTTTGTATCGGCAATTATTACGCCGGCATCTTTTAATATCTGCGCTTGTTTTTCAAAATCCTGAGGGTCCATATCGCTTCCGCAAATTGTTGCGATTACGGTAAGATGCCGTCCTTCCTCCTGCGCCCGTTTTTTCTCCCCAGTTATAACCTCCGACATAACGGAGGCAGGGTCGGGGTGGAGCGCATATCCGAGCAGAAAATCAAGATATATAACTGCGGTTTCGGGGTCTCTTGCTTCTTTTATAAAGCGGTTTACCCTTGCCGTCGGGTCAATAGCAACGTGCGCTCTGCCTTTTGTAAAGGTTTCGTCACCAATATCAATTACGGTATGTTTATAGCTTTCAAAGGGATTTTCAAGCATAAATTCCGGTTTTATCGCGACATTTGAATAAAGCTCTCTGCCGCTTTTGCTCCATAAAAGCTGTGTTTCGTCCGCAAGTGAGCCGCCGCAAAGTATGGCTCTGAAATACTTTTGCGAAGGAGCGTATTTTTTAACCTCCGCTTTCACATCAAAATCATTATTAAATACCTTTTTAAGAGTAACCTTTTTGCCGCTCGAAAGTTCCATAACCTTTACAGCGGTTTCATCAAAGGATTCGGAGTACATTATGCCGTTTTCTTCAAGCAATTTGTTATTTCCGTTTATAAACTGTACAACAACAGGTTTTGAACATTTTTTTATAACGTCAATTATTTTGAGCAGCGCCGACTCGGCAGGGGGTTTTGAAATAAGAGCGATAACTTTTGTGTTTTCGTCTTTTTCAAGGGCTTTTATACTCATTGCCATTGTAATTCCGCCAACCTCATCGGACATATCCCTTCCGCCCGTACCTATTGCGTGAGAAATACCAAAACCGTTTCGGTGAACAAGCACCATAACCTCCTGAATACCGCTTCCCGAAGCTCCGGCAAGACCGATATTTCCACGATGGACCATACTGCAAAGTCCTATTGCCGTGCCGTTTATGAACGATAAGCCGCAGCCCGGTCCCATCATAAACAGTCCTTTTGAAAGCGCAAGTTTTTTAAGCTCGACTTCATCTTCGATACTTACGTTATCGCTGAACATAAAAACGTTCATTCCGTTTAAAAGGGCTCTCTTTGCCTCTTTTGCCGCATATTCGCCGGCAACGGATATAACAGCCATATTTGCTTCGGGCACAGCGGCTTTTGCGCCCGATATACTTCTGAACGAGCTTGAAGTATCTGATTTTTCAGAAATGAGTTCTTCAAATTTTTCTTTTGCTTTTTCACAGTCCGCTTCGGTTTCCGCCCTTACCGCAATAATAAGGTCGTTCGGACCTGTGCTTTCCGCTTCATTCGTCCAAAGACCGAGGTCGCTGATTGTATCTTTATTAAGCGGTGTGCCCATACCGATTGAAGCATTGTCAACCCCGTCCGTTTCCGCAAGACGCCTTGCAATTTTCATAAGAAACACCGAATCGTAATAACGGTTTTTCTCAATGTAATTTTTTATAACCATTTTATCAACTCCTCACCATTTGCCATACTGTAACCGAACAAAATACCATAACATGTTTCAATACCCGAAGTGCTGCCGTATTCCGCCAGTTCGTAGGTTAATGCTTTAAGCTTGTTTCCGTCACCGCAAATTGAATTTATCAGTTCATAAAGACTTGAATTTATATAGCCTTCGGCAACATCAATAAGCAAATTTTTGCTTACGGTTGTTGTTTTAACATCTCCTTTCAGCTTTAAAAATTCTGTAAGCTTTTCGTTAAAACCGGTATAACCGTATAAAAGGTAATTCCATGCCGCAATCCCCGATATAATATCATCGCAGGAAGGTGTAAGACCTACACCGAGACCTATTAAGCTTTCAAAACCCTCTGTTTCGTTTTTTTGCATTTTCATAAGTCCGCGTAAAAGCTTTTGCGTATATATTTTTTCGGTGATAACAGGACTTTTTTTTCCGATTTTTTTTAAAAAACAATAAAATTTTATTATATTTCGCGGCACATCCCCGGATTTTTTCAGTTTTTCTCTGTGAACGGATATAATCTTCGGAGAATTGGCAATAAAAGCAATATTGCCTACAAAAATACCGTCGTTTTTTTTAACGGCTTTGTCGCCGTTTTCAAGTTCTATACCGCAAAAATCCGTGCCGCAGTCACAAATATACGCTCTTGTTGAAAATTTTTGCTTATTGTTAAAAACGGTAATCAGCTCGCCGCCGTCCGTAACTATATTAAAGCAATGCCTGTATATTCCGCAAATTGTTCCGCTTTGCCATTTAATGCTGTTTGCCCTGTCGCAGACATAATCAATTTCATATATCATCTTTTGAAAATATAAAGCTCAGGAGGTATTTATCATCGGTATTGGGATAATCCTTTCTTGAGTGGACTCCTCTGCTTTCCTTTCGTTTTATTGCCGCTTTAACACAGCAGGTACATACAACAAGCATATTTTCACATTCTTTTTTTGAGACCTCCGCTTTAAAATCGGCGGGAGTATAATCACGGATTTGCTCCGATATTTCTTTAAGTTTTGTTTTTAGAAGTACAAGCTCTTTTTCAGTTCTTAAAGGTCCCATATAATTTGACATATTCTCATATATAGTCTTTTTAATATTTTCAAAAAAATCCTTTTGAGCATTACCGTAAACGCTTGTTTGTTCTTCTGAAAAAGATGGATGGGGGACAGAGCAGTTTTTCGCGTATTCCGCCGCGCTTTTCCCTGCAATTGTTCCGAAAACATATACCTCCGTACCCGCATTTCCGCCGACTCTGTTTGCCCCATGAAGCCCACCTGTAACTTCGCCCGCGGCAAAAAGCCCATTAACCGAAGTGCGGCATTTTTCGTCAACGACAACTCCGCCCATAAACGAGTGAGCGCAGGGAGCCACTTCTATTTTTTCTTTTGTAATATCTATTCCCGCGCCGAGAAAACGTTTATAATATAGAATATGGCCTTTTTTGATTTCTTTTTCGGGTATGTCCGTAAGGTCAAGATAAACGCCTCCGTGCGGCGTGCCGTTTCCTTTTTTGATTTCAGCGTAAATAAGCTTCGCAAGGGAGTCTTTCGGAATTTCGCCCTCGCTGCTATATTCTTTAAGCAAAAAGCGTTCCCCGTTTTTATTTGTTATTTTACCGCCATGACTTAAAAGCGTTGTGGATATTCCGAGCTTTTGAGGGAAAATACATCTGCACGGCTCAAATTGTATAAACTCCATATCGGTAAGATATGCTCCGGCTCTCAGCGCCGCTCCGTAGCCGTCGCCTGTCATGCAGGGGGCATATGTGCTTTCGCTTTCTATATGTATTCCTCCGCAGGCAAGAACAACCGCTTTTGCGCAGATATAAAATTTAATTTCGTTTTGAAGGTCAAAAACCGATGCGCCGATTACTTTATTATCTTTTGTGATTAAATCACAGAGCATGGCGTTATCTATGATTTTTACACCGTTTTTTACGGCTTCCTCTTTATATCTTTCAAGCGTGGTTTTACCTGTGTGATTTTCAATATGCACAAGCCGCTCCGTACTGCAGCCAAGAGGTCTAAGCAGATTATATCCTTTTTCGTTTTTGTCAAATTTAAGACCTAAATGTTCTATGTTTTTCACTTCATCTGCCGAGTTTTTCGCAAGCGTAAAAGCAAGCTCCTGTTTTCCTATATATTTGCCGCCTTTAACCGTATCCTCACAAAAGAGCGCTGTGCTGTCGTTTTCGGACACGGCAGCGTTAAAGCCCAGAATATAATTTGAAGCGGCAATGCTGCTTTTTGAGATGACGGCTACTTTTAAACCGCAAAGCGAAGCGCTATACGCAGCTTTTATTCCCGCCAGTCCGGCGCCGGCAATAAGTATATCGGTATAAACGCTGTTCATTTTTATTCCTCACATTCTCCAAGTAATTTAAGCGCATTTTTACGGCAAATTTTTTCATATGTTTCAAAAGAAATTTTACCGTCAAGATACGCATTGTCAAGAAATTCCGAGAGCTTAAGCATATCATACGCGGGGTTTTGGGGATTGATATTTTCGGGGTCGTGAATATCTGTTGCGTAGAAAATTTTGTCCGCAAATTCTTCCATAAATTTATATGTATAATCAAGGTCACGCGCCATGGCACGATATCCTGAAAGTGAAGATAAATCACAGTACAGGTTGCTGTATTTTCTCATAAGCTCTCCGACTCTGCCTTCGCGTACAACCCTGCCGGCAGGATAAGAATCTCGTGTTTCTTCGGTCACATCGGCGCCAAGCTCCGACCAAAATCTTACGGAATGACCGATAACTTTAAGCTCCGGAAACATTTTAAGCACTTTTTCAAGCTTAGGCAGACCAAGCTCATCTACAACGCCGTAATCATTTTTGGGTTTTCCAAAATGCAGCGTTACGGACATACCGCATTTTTCGCAGTGTGAAAAGAGATTAAGCAAACGAGGGTCATCAAGCGGGATATTGGGTATCAGTTCACTTACACCTTTTGCGCCTTGCGATTTATAATAGTTTAAATAATGCGAAAAATCCGTTTGAGGATTATTGTTTCCAAACCTCGGGTCGATTCCGCAGAACCACCATCCGATTGTATTATTATATTTTTCGGCAATTCTTTTTGCTTCTCTCGGAGAAAGTCTTTCGGTTGTAAATTCAGGGCAGGTTCCGGGAGGCAGCAGAACGCCTTTTTCAACGCCTATTTTATCATATATTTTTCTAAGCTCTTTCACCGTAGGATAAAAATGCCCCGATAATTTCGGAATACCCCTTTCTTCAATACAATGAACGTGCATATCTATTTTTTTTAACAGCACTTTAAACCCCTCCCGAATATTTTTCCTATATATAATGTAATTCATAATCACGAAAAAATGAATGCTTAAAATTATACAAAAATTTTTTTTATTTTAGGGCTTGCAAATTTTGGTTTTTTGTAGTATAATAAAATATTAAGTCTGTATTTCATATCCTTTAAAGAGAGGAATGTTATATAAATGAAAAACGAAAAAATCCCTGCCGTCATTGAAAAAAGCTTTAAAAACACTGTTTGGTGCAAGGAAATTTTAGAAGGAATAGGAAAACATAATTTTTTTGATATCGGAGAAAACGGCTTTTGCAATCTTGAAGAAAACTCCGTCATATTGATTATAGGTTCGTCAAATTATTTTTTAAATTCAAATATAAACGAATGTATGCGGCATAATTTAAAAGCTGTTGTTGTCGGAACCGATTTTAACGATTCCGCTCATAACATTAGCTGCGTTGTTGTAGATAGGGCATCGGCAACCTTCAGAGCCGTAAAATATTTCAGTCTGCTTGAAAAATTACCCATAGCGCTTTTTGGAATATCAAGATATTCAAGCTCGGATTTAAGTAAAAAGGAAGCATTTAAAAAAGCAAGCGCGGCGTTATCGCTTGATTTTTCGGAAGATGATATATATTATTTTGATGAAGGCAGCGTTAAATGTACCATGACTTTTTTGAAAAACGCCAAAAAATATAAGTCGGTTATATGCTCAAACGATTATTTCGCGACAGCGCTTGTATATTATGCGGCGCATGCCGGGATAGCCGTACCCGATGATTTAATTATAATGGGATACGGAAATTCACCGATAGGCGAAAAAGTGCGCCCTTCTCTTTCGACGGTAGCTCCCAAATACCGTCAAATGGGTATTCAGGCAGCTAAAATATACTCATATCTGATGGCAAATAAAGATGTTAATTCGGTCAATGTTTTTGTGGATTATGATATAATAATAAGAGAAAGCACAGGTAAAGCGGAAATTATAAAAAAAAGCAGTCAACTCATGGATAATTTTCTTCCTTGTCACAGCAGTATGTTTAATGATGATTTTATAAGCAAAATTACAGCTCTTGACGCGGTCATTTACAATGCTGACGAAACCACAATGAAAATTTTACGCGGGATCGTTAATGATATTTCATATGCCAAGCTTGCCGAAACGCTTTTTCTTTCAGATACGGCGTTAAGATACCGGTTAAACAAAATTTTTTCGATGACTTATTGCAGTTCCCGAAAAGAGTTAAAAGAACTTCTGCAAATTATTTTTTGAGAAAGGAAATATAATGGATATTGTTTTAAAAAATGAGTTTCTTACAGTAAAAATCAATTCACGCGGAGCAGAGCTTCACAGCATAAAAAAAGGGGATACCGAATATATCTGGCAGGCTGACCCCGAGGTATGGGGCAGCAGCGCGCCTGTTCTTTTTCCGATATGCGGGCGGCTTAAAGACAATGCGTATAATTATAAAGGCAAAGAATACAAGCTTAATCCTCATGGATTTGCGAGAAATCTTGATTATAGGACGGAAAAGCTTACGGAAACCGAAGCTCTGCTTTCGGCGGAAGCCAATGAAGAAACACGGAAGGTTTATCCTTTTGAATTTAAGTTTTTTGTTGGTTTTAAGCTTTGTGAAACCAAGCTTAAAATTACATATTCGGTACAAAATATATCGGGCAGCCGAATATATTTTTCTTTCGGAGGACATGAGGGCTATGCCTGTCCGGAAGGCGCGGAAGAATATTCGGTTGCGTTTCCAAAAGATACCGCTTTAACACGCCATATGTTAAGCGAAGGCTTTTTCAACGGAAAAACCGAGAGTATTGAGCTTGAAAACGGCGAATTAAAGCTCCGTTACGATGAGTTTGAAAAATGCACATATATTTTTAAAACCTTGTGCTCGGACAGTGTAATTTTACATAATAAAGATAATTCAAGGCGTATCAGAGTAAGCTTTGAAAAAGATATAAAAACCCTTGCGCTGTGGACGCTGCGTGGCAGAAAATACGTTTGTATAGAGCCATGGTGGGGAACATCTCAAAACGAAAGCTTTAACGGGAGTTTTGACAAAAAGGACGGTGTTGTTTCGCTTGACGCGGGCAAAACCTTCACGCGTACTCACTGCATAGAAATTCTTTAAGCGTTATTTAATTTAGCAAGCTCCGTTTCGGCTTCGTCAAGAGCAAAAAAGGTTTCGTCATATTTCTCGGTGAGCTTTTCGATTTTTTCGTTAATTTCCATCATTTTTGTATAATCGGTGGCAACATCGGGTTTTTCAAGCTGCGTTTTAAGCTCCGAAATTTCTTTTTCAAGCAAAGTGAGGTTTTCCTCACTTTTTTTTATTGTGCTTTCAAGCTTGCGCTTTTTTTTGGCGTATTCTTTTTGAGCGAAATATCTTGTATCTCCGCCGCTTTTTGGCAAAGAATCGGTTGTTTTTTCGGTTGTGGGAGCGGCACTTGCCGATTTTTCAAGATAATAATCGTAACCACCGTCATACCTTTTAATTCCGCCGTCCGACATTTCAATTATTGAATTTG
Organism: uncultured Ruminococcus sp.; assembly: GCA_902784805.1. Taxonomy (GTDB): domain Bacteria; phylum Bacillota; class Clostridia; order RUG12999; family RUG12999; genus RUG12999. The sequence goes on from CACZWD010000003.1 coordinate 17,876, forward strand.
CGAGTTTGTTTATAAAATACCGGTCGTGGGATATAACGAACATTGTTCCGTCATATTCCGAAAGAGCCTTTTCAAGCACTTCCTTTGATGCAATATCAAGATGGTTTGTCGGCTCGTCAAGCATAAGAAAATTATATCCGCCAAGCATCAGCTTTATGAGCGCGACACGGGCTTTTTCACCGCCGCTTAATGAATCTATGGTTTTTAAAACGTCCTCACCAAAGAACATAAACGCGGCGCAGGCACTGTAAATTTCCGTAAGACTAAGCTTCGGAAAATCATTTTGTATTTCTTCGAGTATTGTATTCTGGGGTGTAAGCCCGGCACCTGTCTGGTCGTAATATCCTATATCTACATTTGTACCGAAATTAAAACTGCCGCTGCTTGGCTGAAGCTCTCGCAAAAGAATTTTAAAAAGTGTGGTTTTTCCGCAGCCGTTTGAGCCGAGGAGAAAAATACGCTCACAGCGCCTTATGTTTAGATTTACGTTTTTAAAAACAGGTTCGCTTCCAAAAGATTTTGACAGGTTTTCGGCAAAAAGGACATCATTTCCGCTGCTTCTTTTCGGTTTAAATGAAAAATGTATCGTTTTTTGTTCCGTAGGCGCCGCTTCAAAATTTTTTTCAAGTCTGTCAATTATTTTTTGTTTGCTTTCGGCGGTTTTTATGTTTTTTTCTCTGTTCCAGCGTTTTTGCTGTTCGATAACAGCTTTAAGGCGCGCAATTTCCGCAGTTGTATTTTCATACACCCGTGACAGATAAAGATTTTGTTCCTCTTTAAGCTTGGCGTATTTGGTGTAATTACCTTTATAGCAGGCAAGCTTTCCGTTTTCAAGCTCCATTGTTCTGTTTGTGACTTTATCAAGAAAATATCTGTCATGAGAAATAACAATAAGACCGCCGTCGTAAGTCGAAAGATACTCTTCAAGCCAGCGTACCGAGGCAATATCAAGGTGATTGGTCGGTTCGTCAAGAAGCAGAAGGTCGGGTTTCTCAAGCAAAAGCCCGGCAAGCAGAAGCCGTGTACGCTCACCGCCGCTTAAAGTATCAATCGGATATGAAAATTCTTCTTCGTTAAAGCCAAGACCCAAAAGAACGGAACGCACCCTGCTTTTATATACATAACCGCCTTCTGCCGCAAATTTTTCTGTAAGCTCCGCCTGCTTTGCGATAAGAGAACTGCGGTCCCCTTCGCCTGTTTCGAGAGAAAGAACAATATCTTCAAGCTCCTGTTCTGTTTTTTTCAGAGGTTCAAAAACTTTAAGCATTTCACTTAAAACCGTATTTTCTGAGGAAAATGAGCTGTTTTGTTTCATATATCCGACTTTAACGTTTTTACCTATATAAAAATTTCCGCCATCGCTCGGCTCTTCGCCGGAAATAACTTTAAAAAGCGTTGTTTTGCCGGCACCGTTTGAGCCGACAAACCCCATTTTATCGTGTTCGGCAATTTCAAATGAAACATTTTCAAATATTATATTTGTTCCGTAAGATTTTGACAAATTACTTGCAGTTATAAGCATAAAAATCACTCCGGAAAATATTTTAGCATATTAATGTTTATATGTCAATATTTTAAAAGAGTGTAAAAATATATTTTTTAAAAATAAATGTAAAAATTATTTGACAAATTAAAGGCAGTTTGGTATAATATTATAAGATAGCTATAATAATGGGGAGATTACATATGATAAGAAGCATGACAGGATATGGAAGAGGAGAATATTTAAGCCGTATTCAAAAAATTGTTGTTGAAATAAAATCTGTCAATAACAGGTATAATGACATAAATATCAGAGTTCCGAGAACATGTCTTTTTCTTGAAGAAAAAATCAGAGAAGAAATGGCAAGGTTTACATCGCGCGGCAAGATAGACGTTTTTGTTTCGATTGAAAGATATTCGGATGAAAACAGCATTGTAAATGCCGATGTTTCGCTTGCTGAAAAGTATTGTGAAGCTGTTAAGCTTATCTGCGAAAAAACAGGGCTTCCGTTTGACCTTACGGGAAGCAGGTTGGCGAGAGTACCCGATATTTTATGTATCGAAAAAGAAGAAGCTGACCGGGATAAGGTCTGGAACGATGTTTTGCCTGTTCTTGAAGCCGCCGGAGAACAGTATAAGGCAATGCGCGAACGTGAGGGTGAGAGAATTTGCGGAGTTTTAAATGAAAGAATCGGCGTCATAGAAGATACGGTAAAAGAAATTACAAAGCGTATGCCCGAAATTGTTGAAGAATACAGAAAGCGTCTTTATGAAAAAATAGCCGAAATACTTGAGGATAAATCAATTGATGAGAGCAGGCTGCTTACCGAAACGGCGATTTTTGCCGATAAGGTTTCAACAGATGAGGAAACGGACAGGCTTTTTTCTCATATTGCTGAATTTAAATCAATGCTTAAAAGTAAGGAACCTGTCGGCAGGCGTATGGATTTTTTGATTCAGGAAATGAACCGTGAAACAAACACAATAGGCTCAAAATGCAATGATATTGAAGCCGCTAAAATGGTTGTTGATATTAAAGCCGAAATTGAAAAAATAAGAGAACAAATACAAAATATAGAATAAGATTACGGAGGAAATATGAAGCTTATAAATGTTGGTTTTGGAAATCTTGTATCTTCTGACAGAGTTGTTGCCATTGTTGGTCCCGAATCCGCTCCGATAAGGAGAATGATACAGGAAGCGAGAAAACAGGCAATGCTTATTGATGCGACTTATGGCAGAAAAACGAGAGCCGTTCTGATAACGGACAGCGATCATATAGTTCTTTCGGCTTTGCAGCCTGAAACTCTCGGATACAGAGCGGTAGGCAAGGACCCGATTGCAGAAACGGAGGATTATGATGAAAAATAGAGGCTTGCTTATCGTTTTTTCAGGACCTGCCGGTACCGGAAAAGGCACGGTATGCAAGGAATTTTTAAAACATAATTCCGATTCGGTGCTTTCCGTTTCAGCAACAACACGTGCTCCGAGACCCGGTGAAACCGACGGAAAAGAATATTTTTTTGTATCCGAAAAAGAGTTTAAGAAAATGATAAATGAAGACGGTTTTCTTGAATACGCTTCTTTTTGCGGAAATTATTACGGAACACCGAAATATAAGGTTGAGGAAAAGCTTGAGGCGGGTTTGAATGTTATTCTTGAAATAGAGGTTCAGGGAGCTATGCAGATTAAACAAAAAGTGCCTGGCGCTGTTTTTGTTTTTATTGCTCCTCCTTCAAAAGAAATATTGCGCGAGCGCATAGAGGGCAGAGGAACCGAAACGCAGGAAATTATTGATAAACGTATGAAAATTGCTGAAAATGAATTAAAGCAGATAAAAAATTACGATTATGTTATTGTAAACGATGAAGTCGAAAAAGCTGTAAAAAGCTTTGAAGATATAAAAAATGCCGAAAGATGTAAGGTATTGAGAAATATGAATTTTATTCAGGAGGTATGTAAATAATGCTTAAACCGCCAATTAATGATTTGGTAGAAAAAATAACGGATGAGCTCGGAGATGAGCTTGGCGCGGAGCTTGGGAACAGATACAGCCTTGTTCTTGCGATTGCTAAAAGGGCAAGAGTAATTGCTTCAACAGAAGGAAAGGCTAAAGAAAAAGAGCCTGTTACCTTTGAAACAAGGCTGAGTGACAGGTACCGTAAAACAAAAGAAATTATTAAGCCTATTCATAAGGCAATTGATGAATTTGAAGATAACACCATTGAAGTGTATCATAGGTCGCCGGAGGAAATGAAATCGGAAGAAGCCACACTTGATAAAAATGATATGGATGATAAACCTTCGTATATACCGCCCATAAGCTTCCTTAATGATGATGAATAATTTTTTAACGAGGTAAACCCGATGAAAATAGCTGAGGTCATAATAAATACCGAGGTCCGCAGCCTTGACAGGATATATCATTATATTGTACCGGATAACCTTGACGCTGAAATCGGTATGCGTGCCGAAGTCCCCTTTGGACTCGGCAATAGGACGGATATAGGCTATATTGTCGGCTTTGTCGAATGCTCGCCTTTCGATAATCTTAAAAGAATAAAAAAACTAATTGATAAAAAGCCTGTTATATCCGAGAAAGGCATTGAGCTTGCAAGACATATAAGACATATGTGCCTTTGCTCAATGTCTGAAGCGTTCAGGCTTCTTTTGCCGCCAAGGATTAACTTTAAATTTGAAAAAATTGTTTCTCTATGCGATTATGCAAGTGAGAATTTTACGCCTTTACAAAATAAAATTATAGAAACGCTGAAGTCGGCGGGTGGAAAAGCAGAACTTAAAAAGCTTCTGGAAAGCTGCGGTATAAAATCGTCATCGGTTGTAACCTCTCTTTCTGAAAAAGGTATTGTTAAGGTTACGGAGAAAGCTGTTGGCGGAACAAAAGAAATACAAAGAAAAAAAGTTTTTCTTGCGGTACCGCCTCATCAGGCGGCTGTTGAAGAAGGTCTTGGAAAAGCAATGCGAAAGGCTCTTGATATGCTGACAGAGTATGATTCCATGCTGCTTTCCGAGCTTATTGAATACGCGGGTTGCTCCGCTGCCTCAATAAAAGCGCTTGAAAAAAAGGGACTTGTTGAAGTAAAAGATGTTACGGTAAGGCGAAATCCGATTAAGACAGAGTACCCGGCTTCAAAAGCGCTCCCTCCGACAGATGAGCAAAAAAAAGCGATTGATGATTTAAAAAAAGCTGTTGACATTGGCAAGGTTAGCGAACATTTGCTTTTCGGTGTTACCGGGAGCGGAAAAACGGAGGTTTTTTTGCAGGCGGTTGATTACGCTTTATCAAAAGGGAAAAACGCTGTAATTCTTGTTCCGGAAATATCTCTTACTCCTCAAATGACGCGCCGTTTTGCCGAGCGCTTCGGCGACAAAGTCGCTGTTCTTCACAGCGGGCTTTCTCTTGGTGAAAGGTATGATGAGTGGCAAAGAATTAAAAACGGCGAGGTTTCCGTTGCTGTCGGAGCGCGGTCCGCAATTTTTGCTCCTTTTGAAAATATAGGGCTTATTGTAATTGATGAGCAGCATGAAGATACTTATAAATCCGAAAACAGTCCAAGGTATGACGCGAGACTCGTTGGGCGTTTCAGAGCATGGCAAAACAAATGCCCCGTAGTCTATGCTTCGGCAACGCCTAAAACAGAGTATTTTTATAGTGCCCTGGAAGGTAAAATTAACCTTATTGAGTTAAAAAAAAGATATAATAATTTGGATATGCCCGAAGTTATCATCGCTGATATGACGGCGGAGCTTGCGAAAGGAAATCGCAGTGTTTACAGCTCGGCAGCAATAACAGAGCTTAAAAAAAATCTTCAAAATGGCGAACAGAGTATTGTTTTTCTTAACAGACGTGGTTTTTCGACCTTTGTTTCATGCAGAGTTTGCGGTTATGTGGCAAAATGCCCTAATTGCAGCGTAAGCCTGACATATCATAGCAAGAATGAGCTTTTAAAATGCCATATGTGCGGATATACGGAAAAAAACCCTTCGGTATGTCCCGCCTGCGGCAGTAAATATATAAAATATTTTGGAACAGGGACACAAAAAGCGGAAGATGAGCTATATAAAATTTTTCCGAATATATCGGTAATCCGTATGGATGCGGATACGACTTCGCATAAATTCTCGCACGAAAGGCTTCTTGATGAATTTAATGATAAAAAAGCCGATGTTCTTCTGGGAACGCAGATGATAACAAAAGGTCTTGATTTTAAAAATGTCACTTTGAGCATCGTTCTTGCCGCCGATACTCTTTTAAACACAGGCAGTTACAGAGCGTCCGAAAAAGCTTTTTCACAGCTTGTTCAGGTCTGCGGCAGAGCAGGCAGAGGCAGTAAAAAGGGCAGATGTGTTATTCAGACGTATGAACCCCAAAATAAGGTTATTGCTTATGCCGCAAAGAACAATTATAAAGGCTTTTTTGAAAATGAGATAAAATCGAGAATGCTTATGGATTATCCGCCGTTTTCAAGGATAGTGCAAATTCTTATTACGGGCGATGATGAAATAAAGACAGGTGAATACGGTATGAGGGCAGAGGCTTTTTTAAGAAATCTGCTTGATAAGCGAGAAGGTCTTTGCAAAGCCTTTTTCGGGCTTTCGCCGGCGCCTGTATTTAAAATAAAAAACAAATACCGTTACAGAATAATTTTGAAAACAATTTGGGACGATGAAATATACAATGTGCTTGAAAGTTTATATAATAAGCATATTGATGAAAAAACGCCGTTCACGCTTGAAATTGATATAGATACAGCAGGCTGAGAGGAGAAAAAATATGTCTGTGCGCAAAATAATTACAATCGGAGATGAAATTCTTTCAAAAAAAAGTCATCCGGTGACAAATTTTGATAAAAGGCTTCATTCACTTATTGATGATATGGTTGAAACCATGCAAAAGTACGAAGGAGCAGGGCTTGCCGCCGTGCAGGTCGGAATACTTCGCAGAGTAGTGGTAATTGATGTGGGCGAGGGGCTTATCGAGCTTATTAACCCGGAAATCATTTCGACAAAAGGCTCGCAGTATGGAGCGGAAGGCTGCCTCAGTGTGCCCGGTAAACACGGAGATGTTGAAAGACCTATGGAGGTAACTTTTAAAGCATATGACCGTAACGGCAATGAATATACGAAAACGGTAAGCGGTCTTTTCGCAAGGTGCGTATGTCACGAATGTGACCACCTTGACGGCAAGCTTTATGTTGAACTTGCGGATAATATTGTCGATAACGAATGATTTGGAGACGAACAATGAAAATTATGTTTATGGGTACTCCCGATTTCGCGAGGGTAAATCTTGAAAATCTTATAAATAACGGATATGATGTGTGCTGTGCGGTAACACAGCAGGATAAACCGCGGGGCAGGAAAATGGTGCTTACACCGCCGCCCGTTAAGGAATACGCTTTATCGAAAAACATTCCGGTGCTGCAGCCGCATACTTTAAAAGACGGAGCATTTTTGACGGAGCTTGAAAAATATACTCCCGATTTAATTGTTGTTGTGGCATACGGGAAAATTTTGCCGAAATATATTCTTGATTATCCGAAGCACGGCTGTATAAACGTTCACGGTTCACTTTTGCCAAAATATCGCGGAAGCGCTCCCGTTCAGTGGGCTGTTATAAACGGCGAAAAAGAGACCGGAGTTACAACAATGTATATGAATGAAGGTATGGACACGGGCGATATTCTATTACAGCAAAAATTTGATATTTTAGAAAATGAAACAGGCGGAGAGCTTATGGACAGAATGGCAGAAATAGGAGCGGAGCTTCTTGTAAAAACTCTTGAAAACTTATCTGATATTTCTCCGGTAAAGCAGGACGAAAAAGCCGCAACCTATGCGCCTATGTTAAAAAAAGAAACAGGTCTTATTAATTGGGAAAGCTCAGCAGACGAGATAAAAAATCTTGTTAACGGATTAAATCCATGGCCGACCGCTTATTTTGAAACCGAAAAAGGTGATATAAAAATTTATTCGGCCGAAGCAGAAAGCTGTGGAATTAAAGAAAAGCCAGGCACAGTCGTTTCTGCCGAGGATACGCTTGACATAATGACAGGCGACGGTGTGCTTAAAATAAAAGAGTTACAGCTTCAGGGTAAAAAGCGTATGAACGCCGCCGATTTTCTTCGCGGCTGTAAAATTGAAAAGGGTACGGAATTTTAGCTTTTAATGCGGAAGGAAAGGTAAAATGCTACGAAAAAAAGCGATAGATATTATAATGCGCGTAAAACGTGACGGCGCGTATTCAAATCTTGAACTTGCGGACTCGCTCGGCGGTCTTGACACGAAAGAAAAAGCTTTTGTTACAAGGCTTGTCTATGGCACCTTAACATATAGTATTCAGGCGGATTATCTCCTTTCAAAGCATATAAACAAGCCGCTTTCAAAGCTTGACAAAGAGGTGCTCGCGATTCTTGAAAGCGCGGTATATCAGAAGCTTTATATGGATAGTGTGCCCGATTACGCGATAATAAATGAAAGCGTAAATCTTACAAGAAAATACGGTAAAGCTTCAGCGGCGGGCTTTGTAAACGGAGTTTTGCGAAAAGCGCTTGCCTGCGGGCTTGATAATTCAGGTATTCCGAAAAACACACCAGAATATTACAGTATAAAATATTCGCTTGATGAAGGCTTTTGTTCTCTTATGATGAAGCAATACGGCGATGACGTCGAAAAGATTTTTTCGGGCAGCCGTGAAAACGCGCCGTTTACCGTAAGAGTCAATACTCTTAAAACAGATAGGGAAAAGCTCATAAAAGCTTTTTCAGATGAAGGCATAAAGGCAGAAAACACCGAAATATGTGATGATTGTTTGAAAGTTCACGGCGGCTTTGCCGTAAGAGATGAGGAGCTTTTTAAAAAGGGATATTATTATCCGCAGGACGAAGCGTCAGCAATGGCGGCATATGTGCTTTCTCCCGGAAAGGGTGATACAGTTATTGATATGTGCGCGGCTCCGGGCGGTAAAACAACGTGTCTTGCGGGGCTTATGCAGGGCAAAGGTAAAATATACGCTTTTGATTTGTATGAGCATAAAATCAAGCTGATTGACGAGCTTTCAAAAAGGCTCGGAATTGATATAATATATGCGAAAGTTAAAGACGCTGCGGTTTTTGATGAAGCGCTCAAAGAAAGCGCCGATAAAATACTTGCGGATTGTCCGTGTTCGGGTTATGGACTTTTAAGAAAAAAACCTGAAATTAAATATAAAGAAAGAACAGAAGAGCTTGAAAATTTACAGCTTAAAATTCTTGAAAACGCCGCTGAATATCTGAAAACGGGCGGAGAGCTTGTATATTCGACTTGTACTTTAAACAAAACCGAAAACATAGAAAATATCAGGCGGTTTTTAAAATTGCACAGCGAATTTAAGCTTTGTGATATTACTGGTTATTTTGGCAATAAAGCTTTTTTTGACGCGGGCAAAGGCTATGTGCAAATTCTTCCCGGAGAATACGGAATGGACGGTTTTTTCATAGCTAAAATGAAAAAAACCGGAGGAAAAAAAGATGATTAACCTTAAAGATTTAACATATGACGAACTGAAAATTTTTCTTGAAAATATGGGTGAAAAAGCTTTCAGAGCAGGTCAGATTTTTAAATGGCTTCATAGCGGCGTGGCAAGCTTTGACGAAATGACCGATATTTCAAAAGAACTGCGAGGAAGGCTCGCGGAAAACGCGTATATCGGCAGCCTTAAACCTTTAAAAAAGCTTGTTTCGGCAGACGGAACGATAAAAATATTGTGGGAGCTTTCTGACGGCGAAGCCGTTGAAAGTGTTGTTATGGAATATAAACACGGAAACTGCGTTTGTGTGTCAACTCAGGTGGGCTGTCATATGGGCTGCAGATTCTGCGCTTCAACGATAGGCGGTAAGGTAAGGGATTTAACGGCGGGAGAGATACTTGACGAAGTTATTTTTTCGGGAAAAATTACAGGCAAGAAAATATCGAATATTGTGCTTATGGGTATAGGAGAGCCGCTGGATAATTATGACAATGTTATAAAATTTCTTAAAAATATAGGTGATAAAAGAGGTATAAATATAGGATACAGACATATATCGCTTTCAACCTGCGGCATAGTACCGAATATTTATCGTCTGGCAGATGAAAAACTGCCTATTACTCTTTCGGTTTCTCTCCATGCGGGGACAAACGAAACAAGAGATAAAATAATGCCCGTAAACAAGGCATATGATATAAATGAGCTTATTAAAGCGTGCAGATATTATCTTGAAAAAAACGGCAGGCGAATAAGCTTTGAATACGCGATGATTGAAGGAATCAACGACAGCGAGAAAGAAGCAGGTTTGCTTTCGGCGCTTTTAACGGGTATGCTGTGCCACGTGAATCTTATACCGGTGAACAGTATTAAAGAAAGAAATCTTAAAAGAAGCAGCGAAAGCGCAATATACAAATTTAAAAATTACCTTGAAAAAAGAGGGCTGACGGTTACAATAAGGAGAGAACTCGGCAGTGATATAAGCGCATCGTGCGGTCAGCTCAGAAGACAATGCACGCAGTAATTTTTAATAAAACGAGAAATTAACCCGGCAGAGAGGAATGATGAAAATGAGAGTCGGAAGTTACAGTATGATGGGAACAAAGCACAAAGTAAACCAAGACAGTTTTTTTGTTAAAAACGCAGGTAAAAAAATTCTTTGCTTTGTTGCCGACGGTATGGGTGGTCATAATGCCGGAGATGTGGCGAGCAGAGCCGCGGTGGAAATAATAGGTTCCGTAAAAAATTATGACAAAAAAACCGTTTTAAATGCTATAAACGAGGCAAACTCAAATATTAAAAGCATGAGTGAGTGCGACTCATCTCTTGAAGGCATGGGTACGACACTTGTTCTGGCGGTTTTAAACGGCGAAAACGGATATATTGTAAATGTCGGTGACAGCAGGGCATACGGAGTAAACAGGACAGTGGTCAAACAAATAAGCACGGACCATTCGTATGTTCAAAATCTTATTGATGAAGGAAAAATTACAGCCGAGCAGGCAAAAAATCATCCCATGAAAAACGTTATTACAAAAGCTCTCGGCGTAAGTGACAGTATAGAACCGGCGGTGAGAGATTTAACCGTAGGAAAAGACGATATTATATTGCTGTGCAGCGATGGCGTATCAGGTTCGGTAAGTGATGAGGAAATTAAGCTTTGCTGTTTTGAAAACATACCTGAAACCGCAGCGGAAAACCTTTGCAGACTTGCTGTTAAAAACGGCGCAACAGATGACGTAACGGCAATTATAATCAGAATGAATTAAGCAGTTGAACAGAGAGGAATGATATAAAAATGGATTTAACCGGAACTGTTTTGGGTGACAGATATGAAATAGAAGAACTTATCGGAAGCGGTGGAATGGCAAGAGTTTATAAAGCCCGCTGCAATCAGCTTAACAGATATGTCGCAATTAAGGTTTTAAGAGATGAGCTTAAAGATGATACCGAATTTGTCGAAAAATTTAAAACAGAAGCGCTTGCCGCGGCAAGCCTTACACACCCGAATATTGTCTCTGTTTTTGATTCGGGAGTGGATAACGGCGTATATTATTTCGTAATGGAATATGTTGACGGATATACCCTCAAACAATACATAACAAGACGGGGAGCGCTTGACTGGCATGAAGCAAGCGATATTACGCTCGCGATATGCGCCGCAATCGAGCACGCTCATAAAAATAATATTGTTCATCGTGATATTAAGCCGCATAATATAATGATTAATTCGGACGGCGTTGTAAAAGTTACCGATTTTGGTATTGCGCGTGCAGTATCAAGTTCAACCATTGTGCGGGGCGGAAATATAATCGGTTCTGTTCACTATTTTTCGCCGGAACAGGCAAGGGGTGACGCTGTAAGCTTTAAATCCGATATATATTCAATAGGTGTTGTTTTTTATGAAATGCTTACGGGAAGAGTGCCTTTTGACGCAAGTGACCCGTTTAGTGTTGCGAAAATGCATGTTGAAAAAGAACCGATTGAGCCAAAACGAATGAATGACGAGATACCTTATGCAATAAACAATATTGTTATGCGCGCGCTTGCAAAAAAACCACAGGAGCGTTATAATAATGTTACGGAGCTTATTGACACGATAAAAGCTGCCGTGAATTCGATAAACTCTTACGGGGAGGGTGCAAATATAGGTAAGACTGATGACATGCTTGATGATACCATACAGCTTCCTCCGGTTACAAGTACAATTAATGCAACGGAAAAATCAAAGAATAAAAAAGAAAAAACCGATAAATCGTCATCAATTCTCGGTGTAATAATAGGGGCATTAATTATTGCGCTTCTGTTCGGAACATATGCCTTTTCGGGGAAATTTTCCGTAGGCAGAAAAAAAGTTGAAGATTTTACCGGTAAAACATATGAAGAAATAGCGAAAAAATATGAAGACGGAGAAACCTATATTATTGAGATAGGTAAAGAGGAACAAAGCGATAAATATGATGAAGGCGTAATTATTGAGCAAAATCCGAAAGGCGGCAAGCGTTTTTCGGAAAGCGATTTACCACTGACAATAACGGTTACGGTAAGTCTTGGCTCCGATGAGATTATGGAAGATTATGTTGGCGAAGATTATGCTGATGTTGAATATAAGCTTGAAAAAGACGGATATAAAGTCGATGTTAAAGAAAGGGATTCCGATAAATACGATGAAGGAATTATAATAAAAACAATTCCGAGTGAAGGAAACAGAATAAAAAAAGGTGACAGAATTGTGCTTTATATCAGCAAGGGTAAAGAAAATGAAAATAATAATTCTGAAACAAACAATTCTTCACAACCCTCAAATTCGGATGGAAGCGAAAACAATACAAATCAAAATTCCAATTCAAATGAAGGTGAAAATAATTCACATCAGGGAGAAACGGGAGGTACCAACAACGAAGCTAATCAGCAGCCCGGCACGGGAGAAACGGGGCAAAACCAGCCTACGCCTGAAAATCATGGCGCATATGAGGGATTATAATATCTTATGGCAGAAGGAATTATAATAAAAATTAACAGCGGAATATACACGGTAAAAAGTGGAATTGAAATTATAAATTGTAGTCTTAGAGGTAAATTTCGTATTGACGGCATAACCCCATACGTGGGTGACAGGTGTGTCGTTTCAAATGATGTCATTACGGATATACTTCCGAGAAAAAATTATATGATACGACCCAGGCTTGCGAATATTGATATGCTTCTTGTGGTTTTTTCCGCTTCAAATCCGAAACCACAGCTTGATATTATAGATAAAATTACTGTAATGGCGGAGCTTAAAAATATAACGCCTGTTATTGTAATTACGAAGTCAGACCTTTCTGATGAAAAAACGGTTGGATTTTACAAAAACATATATGATTTAACAGGATATAAAGTTATTGTTACCGCTTTAGACGAAAAAAACGATATAGACTTTTTTCTTGAAAAAGAATTAAGGGGCGGACTTGCTGCAGTCGCGGGATGTTCGGGTGTCGGAAAATCCACACTTCTTAACAGACTGCTTGGAAACTGTACATTAAAGACCGGCGAAATAAGCGCAAAAAATAAGCGCGGCAGACATACTACGACCTGCATACAGCTTTTTGAAAGATACGGCGGCTTTATTGCCGATACACCGGGATTTGCCAGCTTTGAAGTCGGTGAAATAAAACAAAACGAGGTTGAAAATTATTTTCCCGAAATACGCGGCAGGCTCGGAAAATGTCGTTTTAAGGGTTGTTCCCATATAAATGAACCGGATTGTCCTGTAAAAGACGCGCTTATAAAAGGTGAATTTGCGAAAAGCAGATACGACAATTATGTTAAAATTTATAATGATTTAAAACCAGCATATTAAAAAAGGATTGAACAAAAATGATAAAAATAGCACCTTCAATTTTGGCGGCGGACATTACAAAGCTCGGAGAGGAAGTTTTGAATATAGAAAAATGCGGTGCCGACCTTCTTCATATTGATATTATGGACGGTCATTTTGTACCCAATTTAAGCTTTGGACCGAGTGTTGTGAAAGCATTAAAAAAAATATCGGGACTTATTCTTGACGTACATCTTATGCTTTCGGAGCCGATAAAATATATTGATGCTTTCGCTGAAGCCGGAGCGGATATTATAACCGTTCATGTTGAGGCTGAAAGTGATACCGATGAATGTATAAACAAGATACATTGTCACGGCATTAAAGCAGGTATTGTTTTTAATCCCGATACTGAAATTGAGCCATACAAGGATTATCTCAATAAAGTAGAAATGGCGCTTGTTATGTCGGTATATCCGGGTTTTGGCGGTCAAAAATTTATTGACAGAGTGCTTCCCAAAGTCAGCAAAATACGTAAAATTATGGGAAATGATTTTGATATTGAAATAGACGGCGGAATTAACGCCGTAAACGCGATGGAGGCAAAAAAAGCGGGCGCGAATGTACTTGTTGCGGGTTCGGCTGTTTTTGGTGCTGAAAACCCGCTTGATATAATAAAGGCGATGCGGTCGATATGAAAGGTGTAATAATTGCCGGAGGCAGGATAGAAGATAATATAAATAAATATATAGATACGGATACGTTTGTTGTATGCGCGGATTCCGGGTATGTTTATGCCGTAAAAAACGGTATAAAGACCGATGTGTTAATAGGCGATTTTGATTCTATAAAAAAGCCCATAAATCCCGCGTGTGAGGTTATAACTCATCCTGTACAAAAAAACGCGACGGACACACAGCTATGCATAGATTATCTTTCTTTAAAGGGGATTAAGGATATAATTCTTTTCGGAGCTTTCGGCGGCGACAGACTAGATCACAGTATAGCAAATCTTCAGCTTCTCGAATATGCCTTAAATGTAAATGTACACCTTAAAATTATAGATGGTTTAACCGAAGTATATATGATTAACAGTTCAAGCGTAACAATTTACGGAGAAAAAGGTGATATTGTTTCGGTTTTTGCTGTTGATGCTGCGGACGGAATAAGCTATAAAGGTTTGAAATATCCCCTTAAAAATGCCTCTCTTTCAAGAAGTGTTCCTTATTGTGTAAGTAACGCCATGATTGGCAATACAGCAGAAATTGAAGTGAAAAAAGGAAAAGTAATAATAGTGCATATAAGAGGTGAGCAAAGTGAACGATGAAAAAGATTTAAATGAAAAAATTGAAAGCACAGACGAACCTTTGACGGAAGAAACGGTTGAAGCTGATACTCATGAGTCTGATGAAACAACTGCGGAAGAAGAATTTGAGGTTGATAGTGAGCCTGTTGAGGCGGGTGAGCCGTTACCGAAAAAAAAGAAAAAAGGTATTTTAAAATACATTATCGCAGCTGTTGTACTTCTTGTTGCTTTCAAAAGTGCGTTTGAATTTTTCGGCAACGACAAAAAAATGCCTGAAACATCAGAAGCGGAGCTTGTCGGTAAAATTGACCTTGACACTTCTTCAAAATATGATTTTATTTCTTTTGGAAATAATGTGGTTATCTGTAATAAATACGGTGTTTTCGCATACAATTCCGGTGGGAAAAATGTATGGAAGTATGAAACAAACCTTACATATCCCGTAATGTATGTATGCGGCAAAAATTTGCTTGTTACGGACACGGCACAAAGCAACGCAAAGGTTTTTGATGAAAACGGCAGACTTAAAAACGAAATTACATTTGAAAACGATTGTGTTAATGCTGTTATAAATGAAAACGGTTGGGTGACGGCAACTCTTAAGCTTCGCGGGTATAAGGCGCAGGTTGCTGTATATGACAACACCTCAAAACTTAAATATTCGTGGAGCTCAGCAAATAATGATATAATATATGCAGGTCTTGCCAAAGATAACAAAACGCTTGCGGCGGCGCAGCTTGACAGCTCAAGCGCTTCCGAAGCTTACGGTATAATTTCTCTTTTTGACATAACAACCGACGGTAAGCCTTATTGCGGCAAAAACCTTGAAAACAACATTGTAACCTATATGAGATGGTCGGGTGATAAGCTTATATGTGTCGGAACAAAAAACACTTTCAAAATGGATAAAAACGGAAATGAAAGCTGGAGTTATGTATATCCCGGTGAAATAACGGTCTATAACGCGAAAAATGATTACGCAATGGCATTTGGAATAAATGGAAGCTCAACAACCTCCGCCAAGACGACAAAAATATATCTTGTTAGTTCATCAGGAAAAGAGCTTGGTTTCTCGGAGCTTGAAGGAGATGTCAGAAGCATTGAAATATACGGGGATTCGATTAAGGTTATTAATTCCGCGAATATAATAACTTTAAGAAAAGACGCCTCTGTTAAAAAAATCAATAATTTAAGTCGTGATATAAGTAAATGCTGTATATTCGGCTCAAAAAGCAAGGTTTTTGTGGTTTCGGGAACAACTGCCGAAATTCTGTCGGTGGTTTAAAAGGGAGTGCTTTAAAATATGATTATTGATATTATATTTATTGCTGCATTTGTTTTATGTATTTTTTCCGGAGCAAAAAAAGGGTTTGCAAGGACTGTTGTCGGACTGTTTTCGTATATTGTATCCTGCATAATAGGCTTTGTGCTTTTTGACAGGTTTTACGAATATATATGCAATTATGAGCCGACTGCCGTTATAATCGGAAAAATCAGAAGCAACATTTCGGACGGTTTTTTAAAATATGTCACAAAAAATCAGCCCGATTTACCTGTTTTCATGAAAAACGGTGTAAATGATTTTAATAGCAGCGTTGCCGGTTCAATAAGTGAAACGGGAACAAAAACCGTTGTGGGCATATTGTTTATACTTTTTGTTATAGTTGCCATAAAACTCTTAACAAAAGCAATTATGCTCATGGTGAAACTTCCTGTTTTGAAACAATTTAACGGTATTATGGGCGCGGCGATAGGGGCTGTAAACGGAATAATTGTATGTTATATTTTCGGCGCCATTTTTATTTTTATGCTTTTAAGTTCAGGAAATGAGCATATAATAAAAGAGCTTGACACGTCGGTGATCGGTACATATTTTTATAAAAATAATATTATTTTAAATATGCTTTTGGGTTTTAACAAATGAGAAAGGATGCGTTCACTTTATGCCACTTTTTAACAATTATAATAGAGAACCGAAGATAATTCTCACAGGAAACGAGCCGCCCAAAAAAGGCGCGGCGTTATATTTTGATTTATTTACGCGAAAATTCTGGAATTATATAAGGCTGAATTTTTTATATGTATTAACAAGTATAGTTACCTTCGCGTTTTATTGGATGTTTATGGCTGTTTTTTTATTGCCCATGATTTTTAACCTGTTACCCGCTGATGCTTTTGAGGAAATCGCAAAGATGAACAACTCAAGCGTTACAGAAATTCAGAGCAGCATTACGCTTTCGCTTGGCGCGATACTTTCGGTTCTGCTTATAGTTTTTTTTGGCGGGGGAATTTTTTCCGCGGGCTATAATTATGTTCTCAGAAATTACGCAAGGCAGGAAAACGCCTTTCTTTTCAGTGATTATCTTGAACATACAAAGAAAAATTTCTGGCTTGCTTTTTTTGCGTCGCTGATTGATAAAATAATAGTTTGTATAAGCCTGTTCGGAATAGTATTTTACTTTTCACTTTTAAAAACAAAAGGAGGAGCGTTATATATTGCAGCGCTTATTCTGATAACACTTGTTTTTGAAATATACGCTGTTATGCATGCCTATACATGGACGCAGATTGTAACATTCAAGCTGAATTTAAAGCAGATTTATAAAAATGCTTTTTTGCTTTCTTTTGCGGCCGGTTTCAGGTCAATAGCGTATATGGCTGCTATGTTCGGATATACGGTTCTGATGTTTTTTCTCTATATCAGGTTTATGCCGGTTGCGGTTATTGTCACAATTTTAATCGCAATATCCGCGTTTAACCTCGGAGGACATTTATACTCGTATCCTGTAATAAAAAAGTATATGCTTGACAATAATAACAATGCATCCGATAACGAACAACAAGATAATATTACAGAAGAAGGAAATGAAGAATAATGGAAAAGGTCAAACTCAAAAACGGTGTTGATTTGTATTATAATAAATCGGACAAGTTTAAAACGTGGTCCGCGGGAATATATATTTACAGACCTCTCTGCGATAAAGAAGCTTCAAACAATGCGCTTCTCGCGAAGGTTTTGCAGAGCGCCACGAAGGAATATCCTTCACGAAAAGAAATGGCAAGGAAGCTCGAAACGCTTTACGGTGCCTTCCTTATTGCGGGCGCAAGGAAATATGCCGATACGCATATGCTTGTTATTAATATAAAAGCGGTTTCCGACAGGTTTTTACCAAAGGAAATTTCAGCAGATGTTCTTGGATTTGTTAAAAAAGTTTTGCTTTTGCCGTATGTAACAGACGGAGCGTTTGACGAAAAAACCGTGGAACTCGAAAAAGAAAATTTAAAAAAACAAATAGAGGCTTATATTAACGATAAAACAAGTTATGCAGATAAACGCTGCACGGAAATAATGTGTGAAGGCGATAACTACGCTGCTGATGTAAACGGAAGCATTGAAGAAATCGAAAAAATTACTCCGCAGTCGCTATACAGGCATTATGTTGATTTGCTTGAAAATTCTAAAATTGATATTTTTCTGAGCGGCGAAGCAAATTTTGAGCTTGCGAAAGAAATGTTTTCTGACGTTAAATCAAAAGATGACGTTCCTGAGACGGAAGCGTTTAAGGGAAACGCGGACATAAAAGAGGTAATTGAAAAAATGGATGTAACACAGGGTAAACTCGTTATGGGCTTTACTCTGCCAAAATGTTCAAACGAAGACCGCTGCACCGCAATGGTATTTAACGCGGTGTTTGGCGGCAGCGCGGTTTCAAAGCTGTTTAATAACGTCCGTGAAAAGCTTTCGCTTGCATATTACGCAAATTCTGTGCTGTATTTTTCAAAAGGTATAATGACTGCAAGGAGCGGAATAGAGCCTGATAAATTTTCGCAGGTTAAAGAAGAAATTTTAAAGCAGCTTGATGATATTAAAAACAGTAATATTACTGATAATGAAATGGAAAACGCCATTTCTCATCTTGTAAACATATACAGCTCCTTGGAGGATTCACCTGAAACAACGGTCAGTTTGCTTTCTGGTTGGATTGTTGAGGGTGAAAAAAGAATGCCGGAACAGATTGTTAAGGATATAAAAAAGGTTACAAAAGAACAGGTTGTTGATTTTGCAAAGGGCGTAAAGCTTGATACGGTTTACTTCCTTACCGCAAACGAAAAGGAGGAAGCCGCAGTATGAACACGATAAAGTTTGATAAACTTGATGAAACGCTTTATTCATATGAACATCCTACCGGAGTAAAAGTGTATATGGTTTCAAAACCGGGTTTTGCGAAATTCAGCGCGTCATTTTCAACTCATTTCGGCTCAATTGACAACACTTTTGTGCCGATAGGCGAAAGTGAAATGATAACTGTGCCTGACGGTGTTGCGCATTTTCTTGAGCATAAGGTTTTTGAGCAAGAGGACGGGGGAAATGTTTTTGAAATGTTCGGTAGGCTCGGAGCAAGCGCTAACGCTTATACTTCGTTTAATATGACAAATTATTATTTTTGGGCAACCGATAATTATGAAGAAAATTTAAAAACTCTTATAAACTTTGTTCAGGCACCTTATTTTACAAAGGAAAATGTCGCGAAGGAACAGGGGATTATCGGGCAGGAAATAGGTATGTATGATGATGACCCGAATTGGAGATGTTATTTTAATATGCTACAGGGGCTTTACTCGGAGCATCCTGTAAGGCTTGACATTGCGGGAACTGTGGATTCCATATCAAAAATAACAGATGAAACTCTTTATAAATGTTATAATACGTTTTATCATCCTTCAAATATGTATATATGTGTTGTGGGCGATTTTGAGCCGGAAAAGATTGCGGCTGTTATTGATAAAGCTTTAAAGCCGCTTGAAAAAGAAAAAGAAATTCCGAGAAGTTATCCGGAAGAGCCGCAGGGCGCGGTTACGCATAAGGTTTTACAAAAGCTTCCTGTTTCCATGCCGATTTTTTCTATCGGCTTTAAGGATAGTAAGCCCGCGGGAAAAAGCGCGCCGAGAAGGGCAGCGGTTAATGTTGCGCTTCAAATGCTTTTTGGCGCAAGCTCGCAGTGCGCGAATGAGCTTTATGACGAAAAAATCACAAACGGCTATATAGGCTGCGATTATACAGCGGAAGAACCGGAATATGCTTTTGTCGAAATTTCGGGAGAATCGGAAAATCCCGAAGAAGCAGGAAAACGCATACTTGAAACAGCGAAAAAAGCCGAATTTACCGATGAAGAGCTTGAAGCCGCGAAGAACGCTTTATACGGCGCCTCAATGCTTGTTTTTGAGGATTCGGAAAGGTATATGCAAAACCTTTCAAAAAGCGTAACATCGGGACAGGATATGTTTGCTATGTTTGACGCGTATATGAATGTTACAAGAGAAGATATAGAAAAAATTTGTAATGAAATTTTTTCTGATGAAAACTATTGTATTTCAATTGTAAAAAACAGTTAATTTTTTTGCCGCTTTGCGGCAGAATACATAAATCCGAAGCATAAAAAAGGAGCGAATAAAATGGAAAACGTTTTTGACACACTGAAAGAAAGAGGGCTGATTGCTCAGACTACGCACGAGGAGGAAATACGTGAGCTTCTCGGAAAAGAGAAGGTTACTTTTTACATAGGCTTTGACCCGACGGCGGACAGCCTTCATGTAGGGCATTTTTTACAGATGGTTGTAATGCGCCATATGCAGCTTGCGGGACACAGACCGATTGCCCTTGTCGGAGGCGGTACAGGTCATATAGGCGACCCGAGCGGCAGAACGGATATGAGGCAGATGATGACGCTTGAAACAATACGTCATAACTGTGAATGTTTTAAAAAACAGCTTTCAAAAATAGTTGATTTTTCTGATGATAAAGCAATAATGGTTAATAATGAGGATTGGCTTTTAAATCTTAATTATATTGAATTTTTAAGAGATATAGGCGCTCATTTTTCCGTTAATAAAATGCTTGCCGCCGAATGTTTCAAGCAAAGGCTCGAAAAAGGGCTTTCCTTTCTTGAATTTAACTATATGCTTATGCAAAGCTACGATTTTTTGATGCTCAGCCGTAAATATGACTGCAAAATGGAGCTTGGCGGAGACGACCAGTGGAGTAATATTCTGGGTGGCATCAACCTTTGCCGAAAGAAAGACGGAAAACAGGTTTACGGTATGACATTTACCCTGCTTACAAACAGTGGGGGTAAAAAAATGGGCAAAACCGCAAGCGGAGCGGTATGGCTTGACCCGAACAAAACTTCACCTTACGATTTTTATCAGTATTGGGTAAATGTCGGTGACGATGATGTTATAAAGTGCTTAAAGCTTTTAACGTTTATTCCTATGAATGAAATCAGAGAAATGGAAAAATGGGAAGGCGCAGACCTCAACAAAGCTAAAAGAATTCTTGCCTATGAGGTTACAAAGCTTGTTCACGGCAAAGTGGAGGCGGATAAAGTAAAAGAAGCAGCGGAGGCTGTATTCGGCGGCAGCGGCAGCAGTGAGAATATGCCCTCAACCGTTATTGAGCCGGGAACAGGTGTACTTGATATGCTTGTAGAAACAAAGCTCGCGTCGTCAAAGGCAGAGGCGAGAAGGCTTATCGCGGGCGGAGGACTTTCGCTTGACGGCGAAAAAGTTTCCGAGCCGACAGCGGTTATTACGGAAAGTATGTTTAATGGTGGGGAAATTATAGTTAAAAAAGGTAAAAAGACTTATCACAAGCTTATAAAAAAATAATATAACAAAATATCAGCCGCGGCAATAAAGCCGCGGCTTACATTTTTAAAAAAATTCAAAATTAACAAACACCTACACGGCGGCATTTATCAAAAAAACGCTTACTTCATTGCGTTAAGCTTAAGCGCCATCTGTGATTTTTTCCTTGCGGCAGCATTAACGTGCAATATGTTCTTTGAAGCAGCCTGGTCAATTCTTTTAACCGCATATTTAAAAGCAGCTTCGGCAGCGGCTTTATCCGCACTTTCGACAGCCTTTTCAAAATTCTTTATGCAGGTTTTAAGACCGGATTTAAGAGCTTTGTTTTGAAGAGTTTTTGTAGCAATAACTTTTACTCTCTTTTTTGCCGATTTAATATTAGGCATTTGTTTCACCTCACATTCAGTATTAAAGCATCGGCAAGGCGGGAATAACCTTTACCGAAAAATGCAAAATTGTCTGATTTTACCAGCCGTTAAAATCATACATCATATATTCTACCACAAAAAAACAAATTTTTCAAGGGGTTTAAGGAAATTTTTTAAAACTTTTTCGAATTACCCAAAATCATGGCATCCGCGAGTATCAATGCCGTATTTTGTAAAAATATCAACAATCTCATCAACAATATCAAAATCACTTAATCTGTCGTGTTTAAAAATAACCGCCTTGATTTCCTCCAATGCTTTAAGCGCGGTATCGCTTGCAATTGAATTTATGTCATAATCGGGAATACGAATATTTGCGGCTATGCATTCCGCAACCTGTTTTCTTACAAGTTCTTCTTTAATTGTCATTTTGTTTTCCTCCCAAAAAATCAATAAAAGCCTCTTAACGAAGCTCCGCCTGCGGCGTGGATATAATAAAAAATGCGCCAGCCGAAGCCGACGCACAAAAAACGCAAACTCCGGTTGTCGCTAAACTAACCAAACATAGATGATACATAACACTACTCTTGGGTGGAATTTGCATTTTTTAACAATTCCTAGAGTAGCTTATGTATTAAAGGGAAAAAATATCCCCATAATATTTATTAAGTTGGTTAGTTTAGCAATAGTATTATAACATAAATCTGAAAAAAATGCAAGCCCTTTTATTTAAAAATAATCTAATCATAATACGTCATCCGTTTGAATAAAAATATACAGGAAGGAGATGTCGTTTTATGATTGTTCATATTGTAAAACCAAACGAAACGGTCGGGAGTATAGCGAGGCTTTACGGCGTATCGCCACAGAGAGTGATTACCGATAACGGTCTTAACAATCAGCCGTATCTTGTCGTGGGGCAGGCGCTGATAATTCTTATACCCGATACGCTGCATACCGTAAGGCAAGGTGAAACGCCGTCCTCAATTGCGGCGCTTTACGGAATTACCGAAATGCAGCTTATGCAGAGAAACCCGTCTATGATTTTAAACGGTATAATTTATACGGGTGAACAGCTTGTTATAAGCTACCGTGACCAGGGGACGGCTCCGACAAATGTTTACGGGTTTACCTATACCGATACAACAGACAGCGTGCTGAAAAAAGCGCTTCCGTATATATCCTCGTGCGCCGTTTTCGGGTACGGATTTACTGCGGAGGGTGAGCTTATTGAGGTAACGGACAGGAGACTTGTTGACCTTATATATTCAAACAAAGCCGCGCCGATAATGCTCATAACTTCGCTTACTGAAAGCGGTAATTTTGATAATACTGCGTCGAGCCTGATATTTAACAACCGTTCTCTGCAGGATAAAGTTATAAACAATATTCTTGAAAATATGCGTGAAAAAGGGTATCTCGGTCTTGATATAGATTTTGAATACATAAACGCCGAGGACAGGGACGCTTTTTCGGGATTTGTCAGAAATGTAACGGAGCAGCTTAATGCCGAAGGCTTTACGGTAAATGTTGACCTTGCGCCCAAGGTGTCGAGAGAACAAAGCGGCTCACTTTATGAGGGACATGACTATGCCGCTCTCGGAGCCGCCGCAAATACTGTGCTTATTATGACCTACGAATGGGGTTATACCTACGGACCTCCAATGGCGGTTGCTCCGATTAACGAGGTAAGACGTGTTGTTCAGTATGCGGTAAGTGAAATTGAAAGCAGCAAGATATATATGGGCGTGCCGAATTACGGTTATGACTGGAGATTGCCGTATCAAAGAGGGGTAACGAGAGCAGTCGGAATAGGAAACGAAACCGCTGTCAGAATTGCGGCGGAAAACGGCGCAGAAATTAAATTTGATGAGCGCACAAAAACGCCTTATTTTGAATATGACGCGCGTGACGGAAGCGAGCATGTTGTTTGGTTTGAAGATGTCAGGAGCATATCCGCAAAGCTGGAGCTTGTCGATGAATATAATCTTCGCGGTCCGGGGTATTGGAATCTTATTAATCCGTTTTCCCAAAACTGGGCTTATCTCGGAAACAAATATGATATCGCAAAACTTGAATAAATAAAGGCTTTTGTTGTTTTTAAAATAATTTTTTATTGCAATTTGTGTAAAAATGTGTTAAAATATATGCAAAAGCAAAAAAAGGATCTGAAAAAATGGAGGATAATATAGTTTTCGGAAGAAACGCGGTAAAGGAGCTTTTGGCAGGCGACCGGGAAATTGACCGACTTATTGCCGTTAAGGGTTCGGGACGTAACGCCGACCTTATTGCCGAAGCAAAGAAAAAGCATATTCCTGTAATATCGGCTGAAAAGCAAAAACTTGATAAAATGACGGATAAAGCAAATCATCAGGGGATAGCGGCAGTTATTTCCGAGGTACGATACGCGGATATCGGTGATATTTTTACGCTTGCGAAAAGCAGGGGAGAAGCGCCGTTTGTTATAATTCTTGACGGAATAACCGACCCTCATAATCTTGGCGCGATAATGCGTACCGCTTGCAGTGCGGGCTGTCACGGGATAATTATGTCAAAACGCCGCTGCTGTCCCATAAACGGCACTGCAGCAAAGGTTGCGAGCGGAGCAGCGGAACATCTTTTGATTTCAAGAGTATCTAATCTTGCTGCCGCAATTGACGATTTGAAAAAAGAAGGTCTTTGGATAACAGGCGGCGATATGTATGGCGAAAAAAGTGTATTTGAAGCAGATTTCTCCGGACCGTTAGGTATTGTTGTCGGTAATGAGGGAGAGGGTATATCGAGGCTGATAAAAGAAAAATGTGATTTTCTTGTTAATATTCCTATGCAGGGACCGACAGAATCGCTTAATGTTTCGGTTGCATGCGGAATACTTATTTACGAAGCCCTGCGATGCAGATTATGATATATAAAAAGAGGCGAAATTAACTTTCGCCTCAGAGCGCTGACAAACTCGGTCTAACGCAAGCAACTTTATTATTTTAAAACCCGTAACATTTTTTTAATTTTTTTTCTTTGTTTTATGTGAGCGGCG
>CACZWD010000003.1:42585-54855 GCA_902784805.1 uncultured Ruminococcus sp.
CCTCTACCGTACACACGTACGCCGACGAGATTTAAAGGACGAAATATACCTTCGTTTTTCAGCCTCTGTTCAGCTTAATGACTTTGTCATTAAGCTGAGGCGAAATTAACTTTCGCCTCTTTTTTTTAACTTTTCAAGAATTTCTTTATAACCGCCGTCACCATATTGATAACAGCGGTTTACTCTGCTGATAGTTGCAGAGCTCGCTCCTGTTTCCGCTTCAATTTTACTATAAATATTACCCTCGGCAAGCATTTTTGCTACCATAATACGCTGACTCATATCAAGGACTTCTTTTGTGGTCATAATATCATTTAAAAATTTAATACATTCATTTTCGTTTTCAAGGCTCATAAGAGCAGAAACAAAAAGCTTAACTTCCTTTTTATCATATATATTCATAAGATTTCTCCTCTCATTCACGGATATTTCTTTAATATTATACCACTTTAAAGTAATAAAGTCAATATATTATAATTAATTATTTATAAATTTTTGTCTACAAAGACGAGGTAAAGCAAAAATTTTATTTAAAATATACTTGAAAAGCTTTCGTTTTTATGGTATTATATTTATATGCGGCAAAAAACAGGTAAAAAATACTAAAAGGCGGTATTGATATGTATATAAAAGATGAAGGAAAAATCTGGCTTGCGACAGGGGAAGATAAAATATATCTTGAACCCTCAATGCTTAACAGACATGGGCTTATCGCAGGCGCGACGGGAACGGGAAAAACCGTAACGCTTAAGGTTATTGCGGAATCGCTTTCCGACCTTGGCGTGCCTGTTTTTATGGCGGATATAAAGGGTGATTTATCAGGTATGTGCGAGCCGGGAGAGGAAAATAAGCATATAAGACGCAGCATTGACACAATGGGTATTGAAAATTTTGACTATACCGGTTACAGCGTCAGATTTTTTGATGTATTCGGTGAGAAAGGTCACCCTGTGCGCACAACAATATCCGATATGGGTCCCGAACTGCTTTCAAGGCTTCTCGGTTTAAATGAAATACAGAGCGGCGTTTTAAGGATTATTTTCCGCATAGCTGACGATATGAAGCTTATGCTGATTGACCTTAAAGATTTACGGAGTATGGCGCAGTATGTAGGGGATAACGCTTCAGATTATAAAATTGCATACGGTAATATTTCGGCGCAGTCTGTCGGCGCGATACAAAGGGCACTTTTAACTCTTGAAGATGAAGGAGGAAATATTTTTTTCGGTGAGCCGGAGCTTGATATTTCCGATTGGTTTGCATGGGACGACTGTGGAAGAGGCATAATGAATATACTTGAATGTCAGAAGCTTTTTCAGCATCCGCTTCTTTACGGCACATTTCTATTATGGATGCTTTCCGAGCTTTATGAGCTTCTGCCCGAATCGGGAGACCTCGACAAACCGAAAATCGCGTTTTTCTTTGATGAAGCTCATCTTTTGTTTAATGATGCTCCTAAGGCGCTTCTTGAAAAGATTGAACAGGTTGTAAGGCTTATACGCTCTAAAGGTGTAAGCGTATGGTTTATATCACAAAATCCTTCGGATATCCCCGAAACGGTGCTTGCTCAAATAGGTAGCCGTGTACAGCACGCGCTCAGGGCATATACTCCAAATGAGCAAAAGGCGCTCAGATATGCAGCTAAATCTTTCAGAGAAAATCCCGGCTTTGATACGGAAAAGGTGCTTCAGGAGCTTGGCGTGGGCGAAGCGATTGTTTCCGTGCTTGATATAAAAGGTGTTCCGACTGTTGTGCAAAGAGCAAACATATTGCCGCCGAGAAGTTCAATGAATATAGCAGATGATAGTGTTATCAGACAGGTAATTGACAGAAGTCCGTTAAAAAATAAGTATGGTGATATGATTGACCGCCGCTCGGCATATGAAATGCTTACAGAACAGCGTGAGCAGGAAGAAAAAGAAGCAGAACGCGAGGCAGAAAGGCTGCAAAAAGAAAAAGAAGAAAAAGCAGCTGCAAAAGCCGCAAGTTCAGCTTCAAAGCGCAGACCTCAAACAATCATTGACAAAACCGTAAATTCCGCAGTGAATACAATCGGCAGAGAGCTTGGCAGACAGCTTATTCGCGGAATACTTGGAAATTTCAAAAAATAGAAAAATAAATATGAAAGGATAATATAAAATGGACAAAAAGGTATCACAATTAATTAACGAACAAATTAACAAGGAGCTTTATTCCGCTTATCTTTATCTGGATTTCGCGAATTACTACGCTTCCGTAGGTCTTGACGGTTTTGAAAATTGGTACAAAATTCAGGCGCAAGAGGAACGCGACCATGCAATGCTGTTTTATCAGTATTTACAAAATAACGGAGAAAAGGTCACCTTTGAAGCTGTTGCTAAACCCGAATGGAAAGTGGGGGATAATAAGGCACCCTTGAAAAAGGCATTGGAACACGAACAGTATGTCACTTCTTTAATCAATAACATATATTCCGCAGCTTACGAGGTTCACGATTTCAGAACAATGCAGCTTCTTGACTGGTTTGTTAAAGAGCAGGGCGAGGAAGAAAAAAATGCCTCCGATATGATTACGAAAATGGAGCTTTTCGGTTCGGATTCAAAAGGGCTTTATATGCTTAACAGCGAGCTTAACGCAAGGGTGTATTCCGCGCCTTCCTTGGTTTTGTAATATGTAATATAAATTTCATTTGAATGATTGACTAAAATTAAAAAATATGATATACTATATGCATAAACGAAAAATCTTGAAAGGAGACCGTTTATGCATATTGCAGTTATAGGGGCAGGAAGCTGGGGTACGGCTCTTGCCAATCTTCTCGGTGAAAAAGGATATAATGTCAGACTGTGGGTTTTTGAAAAAAGTGAGCTTGAAAAAATGATAAATACATATGAAAACACGTTGCTGCTGCCGGGTATAAAGCTCAGCCGTAACATTGTTTTCAGTTCTGATATGGAGTTTTGTGTAAAGGATGCCGAATGTGTTGTTTCCGCTGTGCCGTCAAAAGCAGTAAAAGAAACCGCAAAAAAAATTGCAGATTATTTTGATTTTAAAACTCAGACGCTTGTTTCTGTATCCAAAGGTCTTGACGCGGATACAAACGAGCGTATTTCCGAAATTTTCAGAAGATACATTAAAGATGTAATGCCTGTTGCACTTTCAGGGCCTTCTCATGCGGAGGAAGTGGCGGTTAAGCTTCCGACAACAATTGTTGCGGCATCGGAAGACATAAAAAAGGCGGAATATGTTCAGGACCTTTTTATGACCGATTATTTAAGGGTATATACAAATGATGATATTATCGGTGTTGAGCTTGGCGGCGCGCTCAAAAATATTATTGCTCTTTGTGCCGGTATTCTTGATGGAATGGGTATGGGTGATAATACAAAGGCAGCGCTTATGACGCGCGGAATGACAGAAATAACACGTCTTGGCATATGTCTTGGCGCGAAACCGCAGACTTTTTACGGGCTTACGGGTATGGGCGACCTTATAGTTACCTGTACAAGCAGACATTCGAGAAACCACCGTGCCGGCATATTAATGGGGCAGGGCCTTTCGGCAGATGAAGCTATGAAACAAGTTAAGATGGTTGTTGAGGGTGTACCGGCAGCGTATGCGGCATATGAACTTGCAAAGAAAAACGGTATAGATATGCCGATAGTCAATGCGACATATGCGATTTTAAAAGGTGAGAAAAAAGTAAACGAATGTCTTTACGAGCTTATGAAAAGACCTAAAAAAAATGAAAACGAACATCTTTATAAATAATTAAAAACAAACCGGATACGTTTTTTACTATTATTTTTTATAAATCCTTCTAAAAAAATCTGTGTTTTTGGGAATGGTTTTGGTAAAAAATCTCTTTTAAAGTTTGAAAAACACGAAAAATCAACAAAAAAACTAAAAAAAACAGAGAGATTTTAAAGAAAAAATGCAATTACTATTGACATTTGCAAAAAATAAGTATATAATATATATTGTCAAAGTGATTGGAAATATATGTAATATTATAATCTGACCAATACTTAAGGCAATCTGCCGCAAACGCGGTAATAATAAAAAAACAAATGATGGAGGAATTAAAAATGACAAAAGCAGAATTAATCGCAAAGATTGCTGAAAAAGCAGAAATTTCAAAAGCAGACGCAGGAAAGGCTCTTAATGCTACAATTGACAGCATTACAGCTGCTCTTAAAAAAGGCGAAAAAGTTGCTCTTGTTGGCTTTGGTACATTTGAAACAAGAAAAAGAGCTGCAAGAAAGGGTAAAAATCCTCAGACCGGTGCTGAAATTAAAATTCCGGCAACAACAACACCCGCTTTCAAAGCTGGTAAAGCTTTAAAGGATGCTGTTAAATAATTAAATAGGCAAATTAAATTGTTTTTTCGAAAAACGCAATTAGACCGCTGACAAGCGGTCTAATTTTTTTATGTTAAAATCAGCGGTTGAAGCTGTTTGCCGTCAAGCGCCGATATTATTGATTGTGGTATTAATTCCATATCAGAAACAATTGAAGTTGGTTTTTTATCAAAATCATCTTGTTTGTACGGAACAATATATACATTTTTATAATTCATTAACAGTCCAATATTTTTTGCTGTGTTGCTCAAGCCGTCATTTGACGAAACACCGATGATAACAGGTCTGCCGTTACGCAAATGCGCTTTTGCCGCCATAGTAACGCAGCTATCGGTTATGCCTAACGCGAGCTTGGTAAGGGTATTGCCTGTGCATGGCGCAATTACAAGAACATCAAGCAATTTTTTGGGACCTATTGGCTCGGCTTCCCTGATAGATGAAATTACTGTGCTTTTTTCACTTATTTTAAGCATTTCATTTTTAAAATAATCAGATGTTCCGAAACGTGTATCCGTGGACGCTGTTATTTCACTCATAATAGGCGTAATATCTGCTCCGTAAGCCGCTGTCATTTTAAGCGCTTCAAGCGTTTTTGAAAGCATACAGAACGAACCGGTAAAAGCGAAACCTACACGCAGTCCGTTTAATGAAATCATTGCTTCACCTCCCTTTTTACTCATTCAATATATTATAAATAGTATCCGAAATAATTTTGCCGGACGTTTCCGGAGCAACCTTCCCCGGAAGTGATGTTGCCCATATTATTTTTTTACCAAGATACCTTGCGCTTTCAAAATCCATTCCACCAGGTTTTGACGCAAGGTCAATTATAAGCGTATCGTCACGCACATTTTCTAAAATATCTTTTGTAAGTAAACAAACAGGAACGGTATTAAATATAATATCATAATCCGCAATATTTTTTCCGATTTCGTTTGTTTTTACGGCATTTATGCCACAACATTCAATAAGTGCAAGATCGCTTTCTTTTCTTGCCGAAGCAGATACATTCGCGTTAAGTTTACGTAGCATATCGGAAAGCATTTTTCCTATTCTTCCGTAACCAATAACCAGACAATTACTTGAATGTATTGTGTGTGATGTTTCATTCATTGCCACTGCCAAAGCTCCTTCGGCAGTTATCAAAGCATTTTTAAGGGTTAGTTCCTCACGTTTAAAATAATCAAAGCATTTTATGTTCTTTTTGGCAGCTTTTTCTTCTATGTATTTATTTAATATACCTCCAAAAATTTTTGCACCGTCATTAAGCTGTGATATCACATCATCAATTGGTATGCTTTTTTCGGAGTATGGAGCAAAAATATTTTTGCCGTCTGCGCTGTACGGTAAACCAAACACAACAATATCTACGCCGTCAAGAGCTGACGCAAAATTGTTTTCTTGTTTTATTCCAAAACAGTCATAACAATATTTAAAGCTGTCAAAACCATAAATCAAAATATTATCAAATTTTTTCGCGGCAAATTTTGCCGCTTCCGGCATACGTATGTCGCCGCCTATAAAAGAAATTTTTGAGGTCATAAAAAGACTCCTTTATATTTGTTATCCACAACATATATTATGCCGTAACTTCCCTGAATGTGAGAAAAAGAAGCGCAGCTAAGCGCTTCTTTTTAAATGATTTTATATAGATATTTTCTCCCGTCCATGCCGCATTTTTCTATTATGCCAACTTCTTTAAGACAAGAAATTGCGTAGCCGGCAGCGCGCTGCGAAATATGAGCAGATTTTGAAAAGTCAAAAGACGTAAAAGGAGAGGAAATGTCAGACGGAATCATTTTTTTGTAATCTTTTTTGTTTTTAACATAAAGTGTTTCCAAAATTTTTTTCGGAATACGTTCCAATCTTTTTGAACCTTTCTTTTTATCATTGCCCCAACCGTTTAAAAGCCTAATCTCTTCAATTTCAAGCCCCAAGAAATAAAAATGTAAATTTTCATTTCTTAGATAGCTTTTTATTTTATATAGCTCATAAAACGCGTCATAAGGCGAATATCTTTTTGGCGAACATCTTTTCGGGCTGACTTCTCCCGTATCTGGGTCAAGCCAACAAAGATATTTTATAGCAGGGTATGGATACACAACTGTTACATTATATGTTTCCAGAAAAAAATCAAGTTTTTTACGCAAACTATTAAAAGCTCTTGTCTGCACCTCTATGATGCCGTTTTCATTCATAATATCCGCAATATGACTACAAATCTTTACCTCATGGAAATTTGAATTGGGTTCAAGGTATAATTTTATAATTCTATGTATGTTTTTTTCACCATAAGTACCGATTCCCGCATTGTTTTTTGAAGCAAAGCCGTGCAAAAGCGCATTGTCAAAATTACCCTTCACAAGCATATTAAATCCTCGTTTCAATTTATATAAAAGCACCGCTGTTTGCGTTTGGGACAAAAAGCGGTGCATAAGATAAATCAAAAATTAATCGCTAAGTTTTTTCATATCTTTTTCAGAATTATCAAATACCTCACCGGTTATAACATCGACATATAAAACGGCAACGGGCGTAACATCATCGCTTTCGGAAGCAATCCAAAACATATAACAGTTTCTTGTTTTACCATCGTTTGTTAAAAGAATATTGTTTCCGGAGCCTTCGGATTTAAGCTCGGTTTCTTCACCATATATAGATTTCGCGATATTCAAGGCTTTTTTATAAGCGTCAGCTGCTGATATCATATTTACGCCGGTGAGGTTTCTCCCGCCATCTTCATCGTCTTCGGAAGATTCTTCCTCATCATCGCTGCCTGTCATATCTATTTCGATATCATCAATATTACTTTCAATATCGTTTTCTGTTTCTTCATATGAGGGTTGATTATTTGGGCAGTTTTCGCAATCGTCATCGCAGGAAATATCACATTCGTCGGAAAGTATTCCGCATTTATCACAATAATCCTTAAGACTGAAATCAGGGTGGGTTTCTTTAAATTTTTTCCATGCATACATTCCTGCTGCGGCAACAGCCGCGCCCATTCCAAGCCCCAAAGCGAAAGCTGCTTTTGTGTGGTCTTTTTTTACAGGGTATAAATTCATTTTCATTTCCTCCTTATATTAAAATTAATCAAGTTTTTCGGCATCTACTTCAACGACCTGAACTTTTTTACGTTTTTTCATCTTTCGCAGGAGCATAACAGCCGCCGTAACTGTAAGCGCGCCGGCTGCGCCGGCAATAAGGCTGTATTTTACAAGCTCCTTTTTTTCCATTTCCGAAATATACTCTCTGATGTCAATGTCGGGAATATCCGGAATGTATTTTTTTAATTGGTTTAAATCTACATACTTCATTTTTCATACCTCCTGAATATTTTTTTATTTTTTTATTAAATTATTCATTATTACAGCAATTCAGTAAATCCGAATTAACAAAATCTTCGCCTATTAACTCTGCTTTTGCTTTTCCGCTTGTAACGGAAACAACGGTTTTTTCAAGTAATTCCGCATTTTCAAACGGAATGCCCACAACAATTGTAACTTTATCCGTAAAAGCAGTATTTTCAATTTTGAAATTATTTTTTAAAAGGCTGTATTCAAGCAAGCCGTGTAAATCATAAGGACAAATAATTTTATAAATTTTAGACAGCCGCTTTATAACAGGCTTCGCTGCGGCAAGAGCTTTTGAAGCTGCCGCGGAATATGCCTTAACAAGACCGCCTGTGCCGAGAAGTGTACCGCCGAAATATCTTGTAACAACAATCGCCGCATCGGTAAAACCTGCTTTTCGCAAAGAGTCAAGCACGGGAAGCCCTGCTGTCCCGGAGGGTTCGCCGTCATCTGTATAACGGCTGATATTATTATCTCTTGTTATATAAGCGTAAACATTATGAGTCGCGTCACGATGCTTTGCTTTAACCGACCTTATGAATTCAAGCGCCTGTTCCTCTGTTATGACGGGAGCTGCGTAGCCGATAAACCTTGATTTTTTTTCTATAAATTCAATTTCAGACGGGGTGAGTATGGTTTTATATTCGGTAATCACTTTTTCACCTCGAAGTCTTTAAATTTATATGCGAATTTTTTGTCGGTAATGACTTTGGCGCTTATGCCGTTTTCCGTATAATCCTCCGAAATGATTTTACCGTTATCGCGTATAAAAGATAAAACAGAAGCTTCGGCGTAGGGGATAAGCAGCTCGGCGTTTATAAAACTTCCCGAAAGCCTTTTTGCTATAATTTTAAGAAGTTCTTCCGTTCCTCTGCCGTCAAAGGCGGAAATATAAACATTTTCATCGTCATTTTTATGCCATTCGTCATTTATGTCACATTTGTTAAACACTTTTATTATAGGAATATCTTTGCAGCCTATATCGTCAAGAAGCTTTAAAGAAACATTTAGCTGTGAAAGATATTCCGGATCGGAAATATCACTTACAACAAGAAGTAAATCGGCCTCTGTCGCTTCTTCAAGAGTTGAGCGAAACGCTTTGATAAGGTGATGGGGAAGCTTCCTTATAAAACCAACTGTATCAAGCAGCATTACAGTCTGCCCGTTTGGTAGCTCAAGCGCTCTCACTGTAGGGTCAAGCGTTGCGAAAAGCATATTTTCAGATAATACTCCGGCGCTTGTTAAAGCGTTCATAAGGGTTGATTTACCGGCGTTTGTGTATCCCGCAAGAACAACGCTCAAAAAACCGTCTTTGTTTCTTCTTTCTCTTGCAAGCTTGCGGCGTTTTTCAACTTCCGACAGCTCGCTTTGCAGCTTTTCTATTCTTCGTCTTATATGACGCCTATCTGTTTCAAGCTGCGTTTCACCGGGACCTCTTGTTCCAATTCCGCCGCCAAGTCTTGAAAGAGAAGAACCTTTACCCGAAAGGCGAGGAAGCATATATTTAAGCTGCGCAAGCTCAACCTGAAGCTTACCCTCGCTTGAAACCGCTCTTGAAGCGAAAATGTCAAGTATAAGCGCCGAACGGTCTATAACTCTTATTCCAACAGCGTTTTCAATATTTCGCTGCTGTGAGCCCGAAAGCTCATCATCAAAAATAACAAGCTCGACTTTATTGTTTTCACAAAATGCCGCAAGTTCGGCAAGTTTTCCTTCTCCTATATAGGTTGCCGCATCAGGGGAAGGACGGTGCTGAGTCATAATTCCTATAACATCCGCGCCTGCTGTTTTTGCAAGCTCTTCAAGCTCTTTTATTGTAATTTCGGAAGTATCCGTGCCGTTTTCTGTTACTACGCCGACAAGTACGGCTTTTTCGCTTTGTTGTTTAAATGTTTCGGGCATAGTCTTCCTCCAATCTATATATATTGTAACATATTTTATCAAAAAATTCAATATTAATTGCTTCTTTTTCCAAATTTTTTTGAAAAAAAAGGGTAAAAAAATAATACTTTACAAATTTACAAATTTATGTTATACTATTAGAGTTAAACAGACAAAAAAAGAAGTGAAAATATGAGTAAAAAAAACAGTACGGCAGGCACTTTGAGCTTTATCTTTATAGCAATGCTTATGTCAAAGCTTTTGGGGCAAATAAGAGAAATGGTTGTTGCGGGCACTTACGGTACTGCATGGCAGGCTGACGCATATCTTGCCGCGTCACAAATACCGACCAACTTTTTTGATATGATACTCGGCTCTGCTGTTTCAGCGGCTTTTATTCCCGTATTTAACAAGTTTATACAGGAAAAAGGCGAAAAGCGCGCAAAAAAATTTGCCTGTTCATTTTTTAATACTGTTTGCCTTATTGGTTTATTGCTTACCTTATTGGGTGAAATTTTCGCGCCGTTTATTATTGCGAAGTTTACGCCGGGGCTTGAAGGGGAGGCTGCGATTCTTGCCGTAAAGCTTCTCAGAATAATGTTTCCTATGATTATTTTTATTGGCGGCGCTTATACCTTTGTCGGACTGTTGCAATCTGTTGGAGAATATAACCTTCCTGCGGCAATGAGTATGGTGTCAAGCAGTATATGTATAATATATCTTTTAACGCTTGAAAAAAAATTTGGTATAACAGGCCTTGCGGTTTCACTTCTTACAGGCTGGTTTTTACAATTTGTTTTTCTTTTGCCGAGCACGGTTAAAAAGGGTTTTCGTTTCGGCGGCGGAATAAAAGATTCCGGTCTTGCCGAAGTTGCGAGACTTGCTCTGCCTGTGCTTATAGGGACATGGGTTCAGCCTATAAATGTTATGGTAAATACCATGATAGCTTCAAAGGTTTCGGGCGGAGTGTCGGCAATAAATTATGCGAACAAGCTTTATATTATTGCAGCGGGTATTTTTGCTATGTCTGTTACAAATTATATTTTCCCGAAGCTTTCACGTCTTTCAATAGATGAAAGTGATAATGAAGAATGGCATGAGCTTCTTACTTCTTCATTAAGAATTGTAATACTTGTCGTTACGCCGATATCAGTTGTGTTTTTAACTGAAAGCAAAGAAATAATAAGAGTTATTTATCAGAGGGGAAGGTTTGATGAAGCGTCGGTCGCGGTTACCGGAGGAGTATTGCTTTTTTACGCTATTGGTATATTGCCATACGCACTTCAGGAGGTTATGTACAAGGCGTTTTATTCAAAACGTAATTCGGTAACGCCAATGTTTGTGGCTCTTGGAGGAATAGTTATCAACGCGTCTCTTTCCTTTTTGCTTTCAGATATTATGGGTATTAAGGGGTTGGCTTTTGCGGCATCGCTTTCTGTTGCGGCTGTTTTCGTTGTGTCATTTATAATTATTATGCGAGGAAGAAAAAACTCTGATTTTTATTTTGATTTTATTAAAATATTATTATCGGGAGGGATAAGCGCGGCAGGTATAATATTTATAAAAAAAGCCGTAATTGTTATATTTGGTCTTGATACATTTATAAGTAGAGCGGCGGTGCTTTGTATTCCCGCGGCAGTCGGTTTTTTAATATATTGTATAATGATTTTAATAACGAAACCTGCCGAAGTTAAAGCTTTTATAGGCAAATTTAAAAGACAGTAAAGGTGACAAAAAATATGAAAAACAGTGTTATAATTTCATTTATTTCAAATATTTTTTCCGCGCTTGCGCTTTGGTTTGAAAATAGCGTATATTATAGAATATGGCGCGGTATTATGGATTTTTTCGGAAGGCTTTACGACAAGAGCCTTGCCGGGCATATTTTTGTATGTGATGAAACAAAAAATTACACTCAAAAATCCACTTTAAAAGCTTTTATTGGATTATTTATAAAAATTTTTGAATCGCTAATAGGAAAACCGCTTCGCTTTCTTTCCGAAAAAGCGAATGAGAGTCAAATCGGCTCCGGATTTATGTTTTTACTTAATAATTGGCAGTATATAAGCATAAGATATTACGCCGTTTGCCTTTTTGCTTTTGGCTGTGTATCGGCAGCTGCCGAACGAGCGATTCTCGGCTTTATAAGCAACAGATGGTATGCTGCTATAATTGTAGGTATAATCGGCTTCTTTATCAACACTTCGGTTTCTTTTCTGGCGGAAGGTGAATTTTTTCTTGATTTTTTTGAAATGAAACCGTTTAAAAAATGTATGTTAAAGGAAACTAAGCCTTATTTTTCCCTTGCGGTTTCTATAGGTATAGGAGCTGCATTCGGAGCGATGTATCTTGTACCTCATATGCAACTTTTTATTGTGTTAATAATCGCTTTTGTAGCATTGATGTTGAAATCACAATATTTGCCGTTTTTCGCGATTGTCTTTTTGCCGTTTTTGCCGACGATGGCGGTGCTTGGATTAAGCCTTTTCGCGGTCCTTGCGCTTTTTGTCAGAAAAGCCAAAAGCGGTGAAACAGACTTTAATTTTGACGGCTTTGACATTGCCGCGTTAGGCATAATTTTTGTGAATATTTTTGGAGTTTTAAATTCCGAAACAAAATTTCAGAGCGCGAAAATAGCGGCTGTTTATATAGGCTTTATCCTGTTCTTTTTTGCGGCGCGGCGTTTTTTAAGTGTA
>CACZWD010000004.1 GCA_902784805.1 uncultured Ruminococcus sp.
AAAGAGGTCGCCGCAGGTGTAGCCGGTAACCGAAAGCTCCGGAAAAACCACAAGATCTGCATTGTTTTTTTTAGCTTCCTTTATGCATTTTATTATTTTTTCGGAATTTTTTACGGTGTTTCCGACACTTACCTTCGGTACAGCCGCCGCAACTTTAATAAAATCATACATTTTGTTATCTCCCCTATTTTACGCCAAACATTAAATCACCATAGCTCGGATACGGCCACATATTTCTTTCGGTAAGCTGTTCGGCAGAATCAACGGCTTCTCTTAAAACCTGCATTTTGGGAATGATTTTGTTACAATAATATTCCGCTGTTTTTAAAACATCGGCGTTTTTATCAATATCTCCAAGCGTCTTTTTGAGGTCGTATGTTTTTGTATGTATGTCCGCCGCAAGAGCCGAAAGCTCCGCTATGCAGTCCTCCTCATATGCGCAGTCAAAGGCTTCGCAGGCAGCTTTCTTTTCGTTAAGCGCAGCGGCAAGATTGCCCGTAAATGCCGATATGGCGGGAAGTATATCCTTATTTACCATATCAATCATTGTAAGCGCTTCAATGTTGATTGTTTTTGAATAGCTTTCAAGCTTAATTTCGTATCTTGAATTAAGCTCTGTTTCAGTGTATATTTTATGCTCGGCAAATAATTTTCTATTTTTTTCGCTTATGTAACAAGGAAGACACTCCGGAGTGGTTTTAAGATTTAAAAGCCCTCTCTTTTCAGCTTCTTTTACCCATTCGTCACCATAACCGTTGCCGTTAAATATTATCTTTTTATGGTCTTTTACCGTACGCCTTATAAGCTCATGAAGCGCCGTGCTGAAATCTTCAGCGTTTTCAAGCTCGTCCGCAAACGCTTTAAGACTCTCTGCAACGGCAGTATTTAAAACAACATTAGGTCCCGAAATTGATGCCGTGGAGCCAAGGCTTCTGAACTCAAATTTATTACCCGTAAACGCAAACGGACTTGTCCTGTTACGGTCTGTTGCGTCTTTTGCGAAACGCGGCAATACATGAACACCGACTTTTAAAAGGCTTTTTTCTTTTGCGTCATAATTCTCGTTATTTTCAAGCGATTCAAGAATTTCGGTAAGCTCTTCTCCGAGAAACATCGAAATTATAGCCGGCGGCGCTTCGTTAGCGCCAAGTCTGTGGTCGTTGCCCGCCGACGCGACGGAAACCCGAAGCAAATCCTGATAATCGTCAACAGCTTTTAAAACGGCGCATATAAAAGTTAAAAACTGCGCGTTCTCATGCGGTGTATCGCCGGGCTCAAGAAGGTTTGTTCCTTCGTTGGTTGAAAGAGACCAGTTATTATGCTTGCCGCTGCCGTTTACGCCTTCAAAGGGCTTTTCATGAAGCAGACAAACAAGCCCGTGTTTTTTCGCGATTCTCTGCATAAGCTCCATTGTCAGCTGATTATGGTCGGTCGCGATATTTGTTGTTGTAAAAATCGGCGCAAGCTCGTGCTGTGCGGGCGCAACCTCATTATGCTCGGTTTTTGCGAGTATGCCAAGCTTCCAGAGTTCTTCATCAAGCTCTGCCATAAAGCCTTTTACTCTTGTTTTGATTGTTCCGAAATAATGGTCGTCCATTTCCTGTCCCTTAGGCGGCATAGCACCGAAAAGCGTTCTGCCGGTATATACAAGATCGGGACGTTTATCAAACATTTCTCTTTCAACAAGAAAATACTCCTGTTCGGGACCGACAGTGGTTTTAACGGAAGTTACTCTCTCGTTTCCAAACAGTTTCAAAACACGCAGTGCCTGTTTGTTTATAGCCTCCATGGAACGAAGCAGCGGTGTTTTTTTATCAAGCGCTTCTCCTCCGTACGAGCAAAAAGCGGTGGGAATACAAAGCGTATTATTTTTTATAAACGCATATGAAGTCGGGTCCCACGCTGTATAGCCTCTTGCTTCAAAGGTTGCGCGCAGACCTCCCGAAGGAAAGCTTGACGCGTCCGGCTCACCCTGAACAAGCTCTTTGCCGGAAAACTCCATTATAACATTTCCGTCAACAGACGGCGAAATAAAGCTGTCATGCTTTTCGGCTGTAATGCCCGTCATAGGCTGGAACCAATGTGTATAATGAGTAGCGCCGTGTTCAACTGCCCAATCCTTCATTGTGTTGGCTATAACGTTCGCAAGACCTATATCAAGCCTTTTTCCGTCACTTATGGTTTTTTGCATTGCCTTATAAACGTCTTTCGGAAGACGCTGTCTCATAACCGTTTCATTAAAAACCATACTACCGAAAATTTCAGATACATTAGGCATCATATAATCTCTCCCATACTTTTAACTTTTTATAATTATACCATCTAGTTTTGATGTTGTCAATACACAACAACAGTTGTGCCTATCGGCAAATTATCCTTAAGCCAAATTACATCTTTATCGTAAAGCCTTACGCAGCCGAGTGACGTTGTTGTTCCTATTGTTTCATCAAGAACTCTATCCGTCGAAGTACGGTATGTCCTTGAATGCATGGCGTGACCGCCGTTAAATACCATTACATACTTAACATAATAGGTATCAAAATCCCATTTCGGGGTGTATCTTGAATATTTAAAAACTCCGTCGATTGTAGGCGTTGTGTTTTTGCCGGTCGCGCACGGGAAAACGCCGTAAATTTTCCATTCGCCCTCACTTCCGTAAAAAACATTTACCTTTTGTCTTTCAATATTTATCCATACAAGCCACTTTGTGTTGCTTTTATATCCTTTTGCGTTTACAAAAATCTCTTTATCGTTATTTGTAAAATCACTGTAAACCGTGTAGTTTTTACCGGAAACTTTTATTGTATTGTACGGAACCCAACAGGTATAACCGTTATCAAGAAGCAGCTTCGCCGTCAGATTTCTGTGCTTATAAACGTCATATGTTTCGTAGGTATAATCAATATATTTTGCATTTGTTCCCGCAGGCAGCCAGCCGTTTACTTTTGATAGATTGTAAGATGTATATGCGTTTGTTCCCTGCACTACCGTAGCGTCAATATATACGTGTTTTATAAGCGAAAAAACACGCTCCGCTTCATCACGGTGATAATAGTAATAAGGATAATTCCGCACTTCTATCGGTACATCAATAAACTTTTCAACGCCGTCAACAGTAAGCATAAAGCCTATATAGCCGTTCAGCGGCATTGTTTCCCATCTCGGCAAATCATAATTAAGCGTTGACGACGCTCCCTGTTTAACTTCAAACTGAGGATTGGAATAGCCTTCTATCGGCATACCGTTATAATACCACTGAGCAGCCGCGGTACATGGCTCGTTTGCCCAGGTTACGGTTACCGTTGCCGAAAGCTTTACATCTGTTAAAGCAACCGCGGGATAATCGGTAAACGAAAAATATATTTCGTTTTCACCGCTGTATATTACGCCGGCGTCTTCCGCGCATACGCAAAAGCCGCTTACAAGTATTATGAATATCAAAAAAACTATACCGGTCTTAATTCTCATTTTCAAAATCCTTTCCGTTTATTTTTGTGATAACTGAGCTTCGCCCGAAAGCGCCGCATTAATTTCTTTTATAAATTCGTCATTTGTTTTGGCTGTATGCATTTTTTTAATAAGATATTCGGTAACCTCCGCAAAATGATTTTTTGAAAAAGCTCTTCTTATATTATATGCCGCCGTAAGCTCTTCATAATTAAGCAGCAGTTCTTCTTTCCTTGTGCCTGATTTATAAATATCAACCGCCGGGAATACTCTTCTTTCGGAAAGACTTCTGTCAAGATGAATTTCCATATTGCCTGTGCCTTTAAATTCTTCAAAAATAACATCATCCATACGGCTGCCTGTTTCGATAAGTGCCGTCGCAAGTATTGTAAGACTGCCGCCGTTTTCGATTTTCCTTGCGGAACCAAAAAACTTTTTCGGCTTATGAAGAGCGCCCGCATCAATACCGCCCGAAAGCACCCTTCCCGTCGGGGCAATCGAAAGATTATACGCTCTCGCAAGACGTGTTATACTGTCAAGAAGTATAACAACATCTTTACCGTACTCAACCATTCTTTGCGCGCGCTCAATTACCATTTCCGCAACCTTTGTATGGTTTTCGGGCGGCATATCAAACGTTGAATATATAATATCCGCGTCAGGTACGCTGTGGCGCATATCGGTAACTTCCTCAGGTCTTTCGTCAATTAAAAGCACAAACAGATAGGCTTCGGGATTGTTAGCTTTTATACTTTGAGCAATTTGCTTTAAAAGTGTTGTTTTTCCTGTTTTCGGAGGAGCAACAATAAGCCCTCTCTGTCCCTTTCCTACAGGCGCGATAATATCAATTAGTCTCATTGCGTACAGCCCCGGCTCACGCTCAAGCCTGAATCTTTCTACGGGATATGTAGGGACAAGAGAGTCGAAATTTTTTCTTTGTCTTGCTTTATCGGGGCGTTCACCGTTTATTTCTTTAACATAAATAAGCGCCTGAAATTTTTCGCCCTCACGCATAACCGCGTAGCCGCTCACACAATCGCCCGTTTTCATACCGTATTTGCGAATAAGCTGCGGTGTAACAAAAATATCTTCGGTACCGGCGTAAAGTGTTGCAGGTCTTAAAAATCCGTATCCTTCGGACAGTATTTCAAGAAAACCGTAAGCATTGCCTTCCGCCTTCGGGTCAAAAAGCTTCTTTTTCTCTTTGCTCTGACTCTCGTTTTGCTTTTCACTTACGACCGACCCATCAGCTTTTCTTTCGGCAGCTTTATTTTCTGCCTCGTACTTTTCAATAACCTCTTTAAGCTCCGCTTTTTTTAGAGTGGATGAGCCTTTAATACCATAAGCTTTCGCAATTTTTTTAAGCTCGGCAAGACTTAAATCACTGTAATTTTTTTCTGTCATAAAGAACCTCCGAAATAATAAATGAATAAAATGTATTTAAGATAAAAACTATACATATTATACTACTTTAACTGTATTTTGTCAATACTGTTTACCTTTTCCGTGAAATTTTTTAACAAAAATTATTTAGTTTGTTTTAAGAGGCACGTCCGCATATTTGAAAGACCTTTATCATATACATTGTAATATAATAATATAAAATGTCTGCGTGAAGGACGTGAAAAGATATGACGGATATAATTACATACGGCATAATCGCCGCCGGCGGACTGATAATCGCTCTTTTAATCGCGTATCCGCTCAGGTTTTTATGGAAGCCCGTACTAAGGTGCATAATAAGCGCCTGCGTGCTTATGCTCGCAAATCTTGTCGGTATTCCTTTTGGTTTTTCAATCGGAATTAATATAATGAATATTGCGGTATGCGCTGTTCTCGGCGTGCCCGGTTTTACAATGCTGATTTTATTTTCTCTTTTGCTCTGAATAAATTCGGGAGGCTGTGGTGTGTATAAAAAAAACAAAAAAACTCGTGCGGCTCTTGTAAGCTTTATTTTTTCCTTACTGCTGCTTTCTGCCTTCTGTTGCCGTGATTTACTGATTATACGTATCGCCTCCGGAAACGCGTCCTCGCCCGTTATCCATACTTTCAAAATCAAAACTTCTTTATTAAAGGCATTTAAAGCCTCAAAAAAAATTACAGATACAGTTATGCCTTCCACTGCAAATTTACATCTTGTTTCCGCAAATTTCAGAGAAGAAAAAAAGCCTTCATATCAGCCGGATGCGCCCGAAGCTCCCGGACCGGCTCCGGACGATGGAAGCGTTGAAAAAAGTATTGCCTACGACTCCGGCAACGTTGGCATAACAAAAAAAATAACAATTAAAAATCAGACCTCATACAGCGTAAGCCCGGAGGAAATTTTAAAAAGTGAAAAACCGTTTTCCGTACCCGCAGAAAAACCAACGGTTCTTATACTTCATACACATGGTACGGAAGCATATACACCGTCGGAGCGCTATAATTTTACATACACATCAAATTCACGTACAACAGATACAAACTTTAATGTCGTAAGAGTCGGCACGGAGCTTGAACACGCGCTGACCGAACTCGGCATAAGCGTAATTCACGACGTAACAATGTATGATTATCCCGATTATAACAGCTCTTACGATAAAGCATTTTACGGTATAAGAGCAACGCTCGCAAAATATCCTTCCATATCCGTTGTGCTTGATTTGCACCGTGACGCTGTAAACGACGAAAACGGCAAAAAAATAAAACTCGCCGCGGATATTGACGGCGAAAAGGCAGCACAGATTATGTTTGTTGTTGGTACGGATGAATGTGGATTTTCGCACCCCCATTGGCGTGATAATTTAAAATTCGCTTCAATTATTCAGGGACATCTTGCCGAAAGCTGTCCGCAGCTTGTAAGACCAATAAATTTGCGAACCTCCCGTTTTAACCAGCAATTTACAAGAGGTTCGCTGATTATTGAAATAGGCACCAACGGCAATACACTTGAAGAAGCGCTTTTGTCGGCGCATTATCTTGCCGATGCCGTAAGCAAGGCAATATCGGAGCTTGAAGCTTAAACGGTTATCCAGACTTCACCGTACATAAAGGCATAGCTTATATAAACGGTTTCTTCGTTATTTTCCATTATAGTCGTAATGTGGTTGCTTCCTCTTGAAACACGCCCCATTTTAAAGCCATAAGCGCCGAGATAATTAATATACGCCATCATTTCCGCGCCGCTGTAGCTGTATCTGTACGCTGTTCCGCTATCGGTTTTCTGTGTTCCGAGGCACCTTCTTCCGCAAACATAGGTATATGTCGGAATATTCGTTCCTTCATAAACTGCCGCCGAAGTATCTGATGAGGCGCCTTTTGACGATTTTTGTTTCTGAACGGCAACATAAACAATATCGGAGGGCACGCTCATTTCAACGGCAACGGTATCATTGCTGTTTGTCAAATAATATATATACCTCTGTGACATACTGTCTATCTGCCTTTTTACAATTGAATAACCGCTCTCCGTAAGGTATCCGACATACGCGTTAAACTGGTCAACATCAAGCCCATAGACATAATACCAGTAGTTTTCGTCCTCCTGCTTGTTCTGAAGCGCCGCGCCCGTTACCGAAGTATAATCGGGTACGTTTTTGTTCTCGTCATAATAGCTTATTACTGCCGCCCTTTTAACATTTCCGCCGAAAATATCCTCCAGAGTTTTATCCATATTCCATTCAATATCGTAAATCGCGTTTATGGGAATTACAAGGTTAATATTCTGCCCGTCCCTTGCGGAAGCGGACGTAATTCCAATAACCTGCGCGCTTTCGTTAAAAACCGCGCCGCCGCTGCTTCCCGGTGAAATCGGAGCGGAAATCTGAATATAATTACTGCCCTCAATTTCTCTTGATATATTTGAAATAAGACCTTCCGAAATAGTATTGTCAAGTCCGAGAGGACTGCCTATACAGTATATTTTCTGACCGTTTTTAATTTCGTCCGAATCCCCCACTTCAACATACGGAAAATCCTCACCCTTTATCTTAAGCACGGCAATATCTCTTTCCTTTGAATATCCGAGTACGGTATCAACGTCATATTTATTACCGTCAACCGTCATAATCTGCGCGGACGCAGCGCTGTCAATAACATGATAGTTTGTAACGGCAGTACCGTTTTTATCAATAAAAAATCCGCTGCCTGTCCCCTTCATATCACCTTTTTTGTCATATACCGCAACAAGAAAAACGGCACTGCTCGCAATTTCAGAAATCTGTTCCGCATCATATTCGGCGGAAGCTTTTGCTCTGCCGCCCGTCTGTTTTTTTATATCTGCCTTTATTCTTGCTTCACTGTTAGCTATTCTGTACATAACCGCCGCCATTTCCGCTCTCGTTATATTTTCGGTCGGCGCAAAATTCCCCAAAGTGTCTTTTCCCGTTAAAACTCCGGCACGGTACAGCATTATAACCTCATTATAATAACTGTCGGTATTTACCATATCGGGAACATCGGTTATATCCGTATTGATATTTTCGTAGTTTGAAAACGGGAGCGCGTTTCC
This sequence comes from uncultured Ruminococcus sp., assembly GCA_902784805.1. Classification (GTDB taxonomy): domain Bacteria; phylum Bacillota; class Clostridia; order RUG12999; family RUG12999; genus RUG12999. Next base: position 7,937 of record CACZWD010000004.1, read on the forward strand.
GAGAATATAAGCAACCTGCGCCCTTGTAGCGGGTTTTTCGTATCTTCCCGAAAACTCGTCTTCAAGAATGATACTGTTTTTCTCGGCATATTCAATCCATGGCTTATACCATTTTTCATCTCCGGAAGCCACAGTGATTTTTTTAATGTTATTATATCTCATATTGAGCTTATCCGCAAATGTAATAACCTCAGCAACACTTACAAGACCGTAAGGCATATATCTGCCGTTTCCGTCACCGTCCGAAAGCTCATATTCATACGCGCCCTTAACACTTTCATAAAACCAATCGCTTTTATCAATATCCTTAAACTCTCCCTCGTTATAGCTGCGGCTTGCCGAAAAAAGCTCCGCGCCAAACACAATTTCCGGCATTATAAAACATAGTGATAATATGAAAGCCAATATTTTTTTCATATATAACCACCCCTTTGCAAGTCAGTATTTACTTTTAAATATATTATACAACTTTAAACAAAAAATTTCAACACACTTTTAAAAGTTTTCATTTTTTCAACACAAATTTAATTGACTTTAAACACGGTTTATGCTATAATAATTTAAAATATAATTTGGGAGAAAATACAAATGCCTTTTGATGCTGTAACAGTCGGCTGCGTTGCCGATGAGCTTAACAATTTACTTTCGGACGGAAGAATTGATAAAATATATATGCCTTCACGAAGCGATATAATCCTCGCCATACGCGCTCACGGCGAAAACTTAAAGCTTCTTTTAAGCTGTAATCCGTCCTTTCCTAGAGTGCATATAACAAAAACCGCAAGAGAAAATCCCGTTACACCTCCCGGTTTTTGTATGCTTCTCAGAAAACATCTTATAAACGGTAAAATAATAATGATTTCATCTCCGCGGGGCGAAAGAATTATCGAGCTTATAATTGAGTGCAGAAACGAGCTTGGTGATACGGTACGCAAAAAACTTATTGCGGAGCTTTTCGGCAAAAACAGTAATATTATTCTGCTTCACGAAAACGGAGTCATAGCGGATTGCGTAAGGCATATTGACAACAGTATAAGCCGTGAACGCATAGTCCTGCCCGGACTCCAGTATTTTCCTCCCCCTCCGCAGGAAAAAATAAAGCCGGAAAATGTTACGCCCGAAATTGTAAAAAATCTGATTTCAAAAACCGACCCTACAAAAAAAGCCGACAGCTTTATTCTTGAAAATTTTTCGGGAGTATCTCCTCTTATATGCCGTGAAATCGTTTATCTGTGGGGTGCCGATACCGATATGACGGTAGGCTCAAAAAAAGGGCTTGCGGAGGCAATATGCTTTTATATGGATAAACTGTCAAAAAAGAAGTTCAGCCCCGTCACTCTGTGGGATAAAAGCGGAAAACCGGTTGACTTTTCCTGCATAGAAATAAGACAGTACGGCAGCTCGCTTAAATCGGAAAAAGCCGGATATTTATGCATGGCGCTCGGTGATTTTTTTAATGAAAAGGAAAGAAAAAATATCTTACACGAAAAGGCGGGTTCGCTTTTAAAAACCGTAGAAACCCTGCTTGCGCGCTGCTGGAAAAAAGCGTCCTTACAGGAAGAAAGCATACTTTCAGGCAAGGGCTGTGAAAAATATAAGGTCAAAGGCGACCTTATTGTTTCAAACATATACAAGCTGAAAAAAGGTGATAAAAGCCTTGTTACGGAAAATTTTTACGCCGAGCCTCCGGAAACGATAACAATTTCTCTTGACGAAAACCTTTCTCCCCCGGAAAACGCGCAAAAATATTACCGCAGATACAATAAGCTTAAAAACACAGCGGAAAAAGCCGCGGTGCAGTATGAGCTTTCGCTTGAAGATATAAAATATCTTGAAAGCGTGCAAACCGCGCTTATACAATGTGATGATTTATCCGTGATTTCCGAAATACGTGATGAGCTTGAAAGCCTCGGATATATAAAAGCAAACCGCGGAAAAAACAAAAAATCGTCAAAATCGTCCCCTGCGTTGCCCGCTGAATTTTTAAGCAGCGACGGATTCACAATTTATGTCGGAAAAAACAACCGTCAAAACGATTATCTGACGCTTAAAATGTCCTCGTCAAAGGATATATGGTTTCATACAAAAGGGTTCCCCGGCTCACATACCGTTATATCCTGCGCGGGAAAAGAGGTGCCCGACAGAACGCTCGAAGAAGCTGCCTGCCTTGCGGCGTACTATTCCAAGGCAAGAGGCTCGGCTCAGATTGCCGTTGATTACTGTCCCGTAAAAAATGTTAAAAAGCCAAACGGTGCCAAGCCCGGTATGGTCATTTACGAAAACTACAATACAGCTTATGTTACGCCCGATGAGGATAAAATTAAAAACATGAGAAAATAGACTATCGGCAGTTTCTTTTAAAAAAACTGCCGATAATTTAAACGTGAAAATACTATTTTGCCAGCATCCAAGTTTTTCCTAAAAAATCAACACTTAATAAATTTGTGTCACAATGTAAAACTCAAATTAATTCATAAAATCTTTATAAATATAAAGTGAGCCGCAGATTACTGTTAAATCCGCATTTTCAGTGTATTTTAAAGCTTTTTTTATATTTTTAAAAGCTTTTGCGCAGATGCCGCACCCTTCCGCGATTTTCACAAGATTTTCCGCTTTTTCGCTTCTTTCGTTATTCATAACCTCTGTAAAGCAGAACACCCCATCAAGCTCCGAAAGCAAGGTGAGTGATGATTTTATATCTTTATCATTCATTGAAGCCATTATTATATGTGGTTTTATATCCGGATAGTACCTTTTTATATTTTCGACAAGTTTTTTTACACCGTCGGGATTATGCGCGCCGTCATAAATAATTTTTTCACCGATTTTTTCAAATCTGCCGGGATTTTTGGCGTTTTCAAGTCCGTAAACAATATACTTGTTTTCAATACCTAACACTTTTGCCGCCTTTACGGCAAGCGCCGCGTTTTCAAGCTGGTTTATTCCGCCGAGCGATAACCTTGCTTTTATCTCTCCGTCATCATATAATTCATAAATATCTTTATAACTTACGGCGGACGGAGTTTTGGAAAAATAAATCTTGCAGCCGAGCTTTTCTGCGCTTTCCGTAATTACCGCTTTTGCTTCGGAAAACTGTTCCGCGCAAACGACCGGACAGCCTTTTTTTATAATGCCCGCTTTTTCCGAGGCAATTTTCGCGATTGTATTTCCGAGATATTCCGTATGGTCAATATCAATATGGGTAATAACCGCTAAAATATTACGTTTTATAACATTTGTCGCGTCAAGCCTGCCGCCAAGCCCCGTTTCAAGCACAACATAATCACATTTTTTCTCCGCGAAAAAAATAAATGCCGCCGCTGTCCATATTTCAAATTGAGTCGGATAATCGCCTGTTTTTTCTTTTACTTTATCCGTTACGGCTTCTATGCGCTTCAAAAGAACGTCAAGCTCGCTGTCCGCAATATCGTTGCCGTCAATACTTATCCTCTCATTTACCTTTATCATATTAGGAGAAATATATTTTCCGGTCCTGTGCCCTGCCTCCGTAAACATAGTCTGCAAAAAAGCAGCGACAGAGCCTTTGCCGTTTGTTCCCGCTATATGAATACATTTAAGCATATCCTGCGGGTTTCCGAATTCTTCAAGCAAAGCCGATATTCTTTCAAGTCCCGGTTTTGTAACAGTCTGAAAGCTGTTCGCGTAGTTTTTAAAACTGATGTAAACTTCTCTTTCAAAAAGCGGAAGAACTTTTTTACCTATAATCATTACAAAAAATTTTAAAACGGTTTTTAAAATTTCAGGTAAAATTCTGACAGTAATCCCCGCTTTATATGACGGAAAATAACTGTATGCGGTTAAAATATATGTCGTAAAAAATATGCTTATAATGAAAAGAACAAGAGCGCAAAAAACAGCCCTTAAAACATACCTATAACCATCAAAGCTTTTTTTATAAAAAAACACGCCAAGTAAAAAGCCTTCCGCAAACTCTGTTAAGGTAAGCCATGGAATCCACGCCCCGCTCGGCGCAAGAAAAACATTAAGTATGTCACCGAATGCTGCCGAAAAACCACCTGCAAACGGACCGAAAAGCGCTCCGCATATAAACACGGATATAAATTTTGTGGGAAATTTAAGGACATTTCCTATTCTGAACGTACCGAAAACAGCAAGAACAGCCGTAACCGCCGTAAGCATAGCAATAAAACAAAGCTGCTTTGCCGAATAGATTTTTCTTTCTTTTGACATAAAAAAACCCTTTCTGTAATTTGTTTTCGCTACAAAAAGGCTCAAAAAAAGAGTATTTTTATAGCAGCGGAATGCGGCGGTAAAATCGCTGATAAACTTTTTTGCCCGATTATCAATTCGTACAAAAGGCAACTTCCCGTCCTTTTGTCACTGTCGCTTTACAGCCTACTCTGCTTTTTTATATAAATATTATATACTTTTTGCAACAATATGTCAATAATATTTATTGACAAAATTGCGATAAAGATTTATAATAAAATTATAAACTTTTTTAAAGGGACTGATATTTTGAAACGCAAAAGAATTATCATTTATGTAATTACCGTTATAATTTCTGCTTTATATTTGTTTTTCGGGCATACATATACCGCAAACGGAATTAAAGTTTTTTCTACTACGAAAATTACAAAAACTGAGGAAATAAATAATAACATAACCGAAGAAACAGGTATTAAAGCCGAGCCTGATAAAAGAATATATTTTGAAAGCACCGCGTTAAGCCGCGAAAACAAGGGCGAAAAAATAAAGGGAGTTCAGCTTATCGATGGCTATATGTCGGGCATATCGAAGCCTGTAAATAAAGGCGATACGGTATATCTTTACTATTCAAACGAGGGCGATTTTTCAGGCAGCTGGATATTTGCCGATTATGACAGACTCGGAAAGCTTATATGGCTTGCGTTTATTTTTTTCGCGGCTCTAATACTTTTCGGCAGAATGCAGGGCTTTAACACAATTGTTTCACTTTCTCTCACCTGCGCAGGAGTTGTATGGGTGTTTATTCCCGCTGTCATAACCTGTAAAAATGTGTATTTCTGGGCTGTTACAACCTGCGTTTTTACTATCGTTATGACACTTATTATTGTATATGGCATAAACAAAAAATCAATCGCCGCAGCACTCGGCTGCTTTTCGGGACTTTTTACCGCCGGCTTTATTACCGTTATTATGGATAGAATAATGAAGCTCAGCGGATATTTAAGCGAAGACCATTATTATCTCACACGCCTTGGCATAAACATTCGGGCTGTGATTTTCGGCGCGATAATAATAGGCGCTGTCGGAGCCATAATGGATATTTCTATTTCTATTTCCTCGGCACTTTTTGAAGTCCGCGAAAAAGCGGAAAGTATTACACCCTCCGATATTATAAAATCAGGTTTTAATATCGGCAGAGATATCCTCGGCACAATGTCAAACACTCTTATTCTCGCATATATAGGAAGCTCGCTTTCAGTAATACTTGTGCTTATAATTTACAGCGCTTCGCCGCTTGAGCTTTTAAACCGTGAAAGAGTTATCGTAGAGCTTTTGCAGTCACTTGTTGGAATAATAGCGATTCTCGCAACAATTCCGCTTACCTCGGTTATCTGCGGACTTTTCTACGGGGGTAAAAATGAAAGTATGTATCTCTTACTGCACGGCAGCGATGATTAAAATAAGAAAATCCACCTTTTGGGTGGATTTAATGTTAAAATTTATCAAAAAATAGGCATAAATACCCCTACTTTATCTTTGCGCGCGGGTGAGCGCTTGCGTAAACCTCTTTTATATGCATGTCCAACATTTTTTTATAAAGCGCTGAAGTTGATTGGCTGCTGTTTCCAAGCATAAGCTGCACATCTTTCATTTTAGTGCCGTTTTCAAGCATATGTACAGCAAAGGTATGTCTTACGCTATGTGGAGTGATATCCGACTTTATGTTTGCTTTTTCTTTATATGTTTTAAGTATCTTCCAAAAGCCCTGCCTTGTGAGAGGTTGTCCGTTTAAATTAAGAAACAGCTCCGATGCCTGTGACACCACGAGCTGCTTGTTTCTTGCGTTTTTAATGTATCTCGAAACCGCAAACACCGCCATATTCCCCATAGGAACAGCTCGTCTTTTACTCCCCTTGCCGCAGATTATAAATTCATTTTCAAGGTCAACCTCATCAATTTTCAGGCTTATAAGCTCCGATACTTTAATCCCCGTTGCGTACAAAAGCTCAAGCATCGCTTTATCCCGATAACCTTTGAAATCAACCGTTTTCGGACACTCAAGAAGAAATTTAATTTCCTCCTGCGTCATAATACTTATTATGTGCTCCTCATTTTTCGGTACTTCAAGTCCGACAGTAGGATCCTGCTCGATATATCCGGAAATAAGAGCGAAATTATAGAAGGAATGCATAGATACGACGCCTCTTGTAATTGATGCCGCTGCTTTGTTTGCCCTTTGCATATGTACAACATAAGTTATAAGAATTGATTTTGTAACATCGCAAAGGTCAAAAACACCGATATCAGTAAGGTATTCTTCAAGCCTTTTTATATCACGAAGATATGAATCGACTGTATTTTTTGACAAATGCTTTTCTTCACTTAAATATGTAATATATTTTGATAAAAGCCTCGTCACATGCCTTCCTCCTTTCTTTAAATATATAAAACAAACAGCTTTAGAAGATTACCCGTTACAAAAGCATCGGTAACTGCTGCCACAACGCACACAAAAACAGAAACCGTAAAAAGCACGAAGTACTTATAAAAGACTTTATTGTTAATGTTTTTTCTCTCAAATTGTATTGCCTTTGCCGAAAGATAAAACATAAGCGGTAATAACAAAATATATTGCGGCAATATGCTCACCGCCGCAATACCAAGCCCCGTAAACGCGTATGTATGCGAAAGCAATCCTACAGTATAACCCACAAGTGTACCTTTATAAATAACCACTATTCCGTCTGTAATAAGCTTAACAGACAATGATAAAAAACCGCTAAGCCATATCAGAACCGCAAAAACCATAACGGACAAAAGTGATTGTTTTGCCGTTATAAACGGATTATCTGCAAAATGCTCCGCCGAATACTTCATATTGCTTTTAAATGTTTCAATCTCACTTTGTGGTACTTTTACCGAAATAAACGCTCCGACCGTTACCCCAACAAGAAACAGTACGGCAAACAATATAACCAAAGAAATATAATTCCTTTTAAAATTAAAAGCACCATTTAGCCTCAATGGTTTTTCCCCCTTTGTCCACATTTATAGTTATATGTAAAAAGAGGAAAAAATATGCAACAATAACAAAATATCGAATAAAAAATTATGTTTAGCATATTTTATATTATACGACTTTTGGGGCATTTTGTCAAGGTATATATTACATTTTTTTTACAAAAAAGACCATTTTAAAACTTTTTGTTAAAAATGACCAAAAGAAGCAAAGCCTTATATAAAGCCAAAAAATAGAACAAAAAAATATAAGTTTAAACTTTCCACAACATATGGTACATGTGTTGTGGAAAATGCTCCATATGATGTGGAATTACAGTTAAGCATGTTTTTGTAAACAAAGTTTACATAAAATTTAGTCAAATGTTACAAAAAAATTACAAAGTTTGTTATCCTCACAGACCTTCATTTTAATAGCATATTTTTCTTTAAAGTATAAAATATTACTTTTTTTATTTCCTGTAACTTTGGATATCATGTTCCGCGGAGCAAAAACAGTAAAATTACGTCTGTTTTTTTCTACCTCCACTTCAATTTCATCACGCAAAACCCTTGACAAAACAAGCTCGCCAAAACTGCTATGGTACGGTCCGTAAACTTTTTTTTCATTCACTATATCTGTCGATTGCAGCCCTATCCTTATAACATTAATGCCACTTTGCATACATATTTTATAAATTTCACCGCTTACAAAAACAGCTTTTTCAAGGGAATATGGTTCATATTCGTTATGTATATATAAGTCATACAGCCTTGTGTTCTCAAGTATAATTGTAGGATATATTCTTGTATTATCTGGTTTAAGTTCGGCTATTTTCTTTGCGCTTATAATATCTTTTTCGGGATTACTCATATAAAGTCCCGGCATTTGCTGTAAACCAAGCCTGAAAGCGCCGTAGCTTTTTATCAGCGTAGAGGCTTCAGCAACGCAGTGAGCATCGTGTCCCCTATTATTTGCCAAAAGCACCTCGTCATCCATAGACTGCACACCAAGCTCAATATCGCTCACGCCGTAATCCTCAAGATAATTTAAAATATGCGCGGAAATATAATCCGGTCTTGTAGAAAGACGGATTCCGTTTATTTTGCCCTTTTCCAGATACTCTGCGGCAATTGATAAGAGTTTTTTTTGTCGTGCTTCTTCAATTCCCGTAAAGCTTCCGCCGAAAAAGGCAATTTCAATATATCGTTCATCTTTTACCGAGTTGATTATGTTTTCAATCCGGTTTTTAATTTCATTTTCACTCTCTCGTCTTGTTATCCCTGTAATACGCTTCTGATTACAAAAACTGCAATCATGCGGGCAACCTTCGTGAGGAACGAAAATAGGAATATTAATATGTTTCATTTTTTATTTTATTAATTGCTTCTTTTGCCGCGTTTTGCTCCGCGTCTTTTTTTGAATGTCCCGTACCTGTTCCCATAACTTCACCGTTCACCGCGGCTTGCATAGTATATGTCTTTGCGTGGTCCGGACCTTTTTCACTTAAAAGCTGATATTCAATTTCATATCTGCCTTTTTTTTGCACCAATTCCTGAAAAGCTGTTTTATAATCAACTATTCCATCATGCGCAACTGTTTCTTTTATTATATCATGCATAATATTGAGTGCAAACTCCTTTGCCGTATTAAAATCGGAGTCCAAAAAAACCGCTCCGATAACAGCTTCAAAGGCATCTTCAAGGTTTGAATGACGTGACCTTCCGCCGCTCATTTCCTCACCTTTTCCAAGCAGAAGCATTTTACCGAGATTGATTTTATCGGCGCAGCGGGCAAGCCCGTTTTCACAGACAATTCCCGCACGGATTTTACTGAGTTCACCTTCAGGCATTGACGGATACTTTTCAAAAATATATTCGCCTATTATCAGCCCTATAACGCTATCCCCCAAAAATTCAAGCCTTTGATTGCTTTCAGAATGGTTTTCATTTGAGTAAGATGTATGAGTAAGTGCCGTTTTTAAAAGCTTTGCGTTTTTAAAATAATACCCCGCAATTTCATTTTCTCTCATGTCAAACCTCCTATTCAAAAGCAGCTCCGGTGCATTTGTACCGGAGCTGTTTTAAGTTAAGCTTTTTTATTACGCGTTCATTTCCTTAATCTTAGCCTGTGCTGCGGCAAGCCTTGCAATCGGAACGCGGAACGGTGAGCATGATACATAATCAAGACCTATTCTATGACAGAACTCAACAGATGTAGGATCGCCGCCATGTTCTCCGCATATACCTATATGAAGCTCCGGACGAACAGGTTTTCCGAGCTTGATAGCCATTTCCATAAGCTTTCCTACGCCTACCTGGTCAAGCTTTGCAAACGGGTCGTTCTCAAAGATTTTCGCGTCATAGTAAGCGTCAAGGAATTTGCCTGCATCATCACGTGAAAAACCGTATGTCATCTGCGTAAGGTCGTTAGTACCAAAACAGAAGAATTCGGCTTCTTTTGCTATATCGTCAGCTGTAAGTGCCGCACGAGGAATTTCAATCATTGTGCCAACCTCATATTTAAGGTCTGCGCCTGCTTTTGCGATTTCTTCATCTGCAGTTTTAACAACAATATTTTTAACATATTTAAGCTCTTTAATATCGCCAACAAGAGGAATCATAATTTCGGGAACTATATTCCAGTCAGCATGAGCTTTCTTAACGTTTATCGCGGCTCTTATTACAGCTCTTGTCTGCATTTTCGCAATTTCAGGATATGTTACGGCAAGACGGCAGCCGCGGTGTCCCATCATCGGGTTAAATTCGTGAAGGGAATCTATAATGTTTTTAATTGTTTCAACAGATTTACCCTGCGCGTCAGCAAGCGCTTTAATATCATCTTCTTCGGTAGGTACAAACTCATGAAGAGGCGGATCAAGGAATCTTATTGTAACAGGATTACCTTCAAGCGCTTCATAAAGCTTTTCAAAGTCGCTCTGCTGCATCGGGAGAATTTTATCAAGTGCAGCTTCTCTCTCCTCAACTGTATCGGAACATATCATTTCACGGAAAGCGTCAATTCTGTCGCCCTCAAAGAACATATGCTCTGTACGGCAAAGACCAATACCTTCAGCGCCAAGTTCTCTTGCTTTTTTAGCGTCTGCCGGAGTATCCGCGTTTGTTCTGACTTTAAGAGTTCTGTATTTATCTGCCCAACCCATAATTCTGCCGAACTCGCCCGCAATCTGAGCGTCAACTGTCGGAATAATTCCGTCATATATATTACCTGTTGAGCCATCAATTGAAATATAATCACCTTCGTGATATTCTTTACCTGCAAGCGTAAATTTCTTGTTTTCTTCGTCCATTTTAATATCGCCGCAACCTGAAACGCAGCATTCACCCATACCACGCGCAACAACAGCAGCGTGCGATGTCATACCGCCGCGAACTGTAAGTATGCCCTGCGCGGATTTCATACCTTCAATATCTTCAGGAGATGTTTCAAGACGTACAAGAACAACCTTTTCGCCCTTCTTTGCCCATTCAACAGCATCATCAGCTGTAAATACTATTTTACCGCAAGCAGCACCCGGAGAAGCGCCAAGACCTCTGCCTATTGGTTTTGCGGCTTTTAAAGCGGCAGCGTCGAACTGCGGATGAAGAAGTGTATCAAGGTTTCTCGGGTCAATCATAAGTACAGCTTCCTGCTCGGAAATCATACCTTCATCAACAAGATCGCAGGCAATTTTAAGAGCTGCCTGTGCTGTTCTCTTACCGTTTCTTGTCTGAAGCATATAAAGGTGTTTATCCTCAATAGTAAACTCCATATCCTGCATATCTCTGTAATGAGACTCAAGCTTGTTGCAAATGCCTACAAACTGCTCGTAAACTTCAGGCATAACTTCTTTAAGCTGAGCAATAGGCTGCGGTGTTCTTACACCTGCAACAACGTCCTCACCCTGAGCATTCATAAGGAACTCACCCATAAGATGTTTTTCACCTGTTGCGGGGTCACGTGTAAAGGCAACGCCTGTGCCCGATGTGTCACCCATATTACCAAAAGCCATCATCTGAACGTTAACGGCTGTACCCCAAGAATAAGGAATGTCGTTATCACGACGATATACATTTGCTCTGGGGTTATCCCATGAACGAAATACAGCTTTGATAGCTTCCATAAGCTGTACCTTCGGGTCGGTCGGGAAATCAGCGCCGATTTTAGCTTTATATTCAGCCTTAAACTGATTTGCAAGCTCTTTAAGGTCATCAGCCGTAAGCTCAACGTCAAGGCTAACGCCCTTTTCTGCCTTCATTTTATCAATAAGCTCTTCAAAATATTTCTTTCCGACTTCCATAACAACGTCAGAGAACATCTGAATAAACCTGCGGTAGCAGTCCCAAGCCCAGCGTGGGTTGCCCGATTTTGCGGCAAGTACTTCAACAACTTCTTCGTTAAGCCCAAGGTTAAGAATAGTATCCATCATACCGGGCATTGAAGCTCTTGCGCCCGAACGAACAGAAACAAGAAGCGGATTTTCTTTATCACCAAATTTTTTGCCGGTAATTCCTTCCATTTTATCAATGTACTCCATGATTTCGGCCTGTATATCATCATTAATCTTTCTGCCGTCCTCATAGTATTGTGTACATGCCTCGGTTGTAATGGTGAAGCCCTGCGGTACGGGAAGACCAAGATTTGTCATTTCTGCAAGGTTTGCGCCTTTACCTCCAAGGAGGTTACGCATTGTAGCGTTACCTTCACTGAACAGGTAAACAAATTTTTTACTCATGTAATTTTCCTCCTAAGTATTATTTATAGTTCCTACTATACAAAAACATTATCGGTATGTTCCGTTAAAACACACCATTGAATATTATACCAAAAAAATGGTATTATTTCAATATTTTTCTAATTTTTTTTGTTAAAAATTTTAAGTTTTTATTGAAGTTTTATTATATATATTTAACAAAAACAACAGTTTTTAAATATTAAATCCTAAATGTTCGGAAATAAACAGTCCTACCATTTTCAATGTTTCAGAATAAAGCTTTTCTTCCGCAGAAATTCCGAAAAGCTTTTTATACGGCGCAAAAATTATGTAATGCATAAGCCTTTCAGCATAATACGAAAGCCCTATGCTTTCTTTTTCGTCTGCCGCACATTCTGCGCATATAACGCCGCCCGCCTGTGGCAAAAAAGCGGTTAATTCATTTTTCGCCCCGCATACGGCACATTCACCCGTAACGGGCGGCAGCCCCATAAAAACAAGATTTTTAAGATAAAAAATACACTTTATAAGTTCTGTATTTTTATCGGTTTCCGAAAGCATATAAAGAGAGTTTAAAAGGAGTCTCAAAGCCTCATTGCTCTCAACATTTTCAACCGCTGTATGTTTTATAAACCTGAGCATTGCCGTTGCAACTTCAAGCCGCTCTATATCTCTTGAAAGCCCTATAAAGCTTTCTATTGGAGATGCCTCGGCAATTGTATAATAACTTGATTTCTTATCGTAAAGAACGAAAGAGCTATAGCAAAACACTCTTGTCGCGGCTTTTAGATTATTATGCCGCGAAGCAGCACCTTTTGCCGAAACATTTATTGTTCCTCTGTCGTCCGTAAACACCGTTAGAAGTCTGTCATTTTCCCTAAACGGTGTCTGTGATATCACTATTCCCTTTGTCTTTATCATTTCCATAATGCTCATTCCCGCTCATACTGTTATATATAAGGTAATCGGAAACCTTACCGCTTTTTTTAAAAGTTTCCCACGCATCACGTTTTGTATATATTTCATCGTCCGATTTCATAAAAACTCACCTCATAAATATCTTCCGCAGCTGTTTATATATTTATGAGTGTTAATAATTACCGTATTTTTTTATTTTAAAATATGCCTCCCATAAACGGGAGGCATAAAATTAGTCAATTTTTGCAAGATTAACCCTGCCCATTTTATCAATTTCAAGAACCTTAACTTTTATTTCATCACCGACAATAACAACGTCCTCAACCTTATCAACTCTCTTATCGGAAAGCTTCGATATATGAACAAGACCTTCTCTGCCAGGTAAATACTCAACAAAAGCGCCGAAGGTTGTTGTTTTTGTAACAACAGCGTCAAATTCATCACCCGGCTGCGGGTCGGTAACAATACCTTTTATAATTTTCATCGCCGCAAGTCCTGCATCACGGTCAACAGCCGCAATAAATACGGAGCCGTCATCCTCAATATCAATCTTAACTCCCGTATCGGCAACAATTTTCTGAATTGTTTTACCGCCGCTGCCGATAACATCACGGATTTTATCGGGATCTATCTTCATTGTTATCATCTTCGGAGCGTATTTTGATACTTCATCTCTCGGAGCGGATATACAAGGAAGCATAATTTCATCAAGAATTTTCCTTCTTGCTTCGCCTGTCTTTTTAAAGGCTTCGGCTATTATTTCAGGTGTTAAACCGTCAATTTTTATATCAACCTGAATTGCGGTAATACCATTTTTTGTACCCGCAACTTTAAAGTCCATATCACCGTAAAAATCCTCTAAACCCTGAATATCAAGCATTGTCATCCATCTGTCTTCCTCGGTGATAAGACCTACTGATATGCCCGCAACAGGCTCTTTAATCGGAACGCCGGCATCCATAAGAGCAAGGGTACTGCCGCAAATTGAGCCCTGCGATGTCGAACCGTTTGATGAAAGAACTTCCGATACAACACGAATTGCGTAAGGGAATTCTTCAACAGACGGAAGCACCGGAACAAGAGCTTTTTCCGCAAGAGCGCCATGACCGATTTCACGCCTTCCCGGCCCTCTTGAAGGTCTTGTTTCGCCAACGGAATATGACGGGAAATTATACTGATGCATATAACGTTTTTCTGTTTCGTTATCAATACCGTCAAGAAGCTGTGCTTCACTCATTGCGCCAAGAGTCGCGACCGAAAGCACTTGCGTCTGACCTCTTGTAAATAAACCGCTGCCGTGTACTCTCGGCAAAAGTCCTACCTCAGCACTGAGCGGTCTTATTTCGTCAAGCTTTCTTCCGTCAACACGTTTACCGTCAACAAGGAGCCATTTTCTTACAATGACTTTCTGAAGCTTATAGATACATTCTTCCATATCCGCCGCAAACGTTTCAAGCTCGGAATATTTTTCTCCAAACATCTCTGTTATTTCATCTCGCAAAACATTTATCGCGGCATCACGAACATTTTTATCATCCGTATCAAGCGCCTTTTCAAATTTGTCCGTAAAGTTATTCGCTATATCATCATATAAATCGTGATTAACATCATGATGCTCGTATTCAAATTTCGGCTTGCCTATTTCCTGACCGATTTTCTTAACAAAAGCGCACATTTCTTTAATAACAACATGCGCGTCACATATTGCTTTAAGCATAATATCATCAGGTATTTCCTTAGCTCCGGCTTCAATCATAACAATTTTTTCCATACTGCCCGCGACAAGAAGATTAAGCTGACTTCTGCTTCTTTCTTCCTCATTTGGATTTATAACGATTTTGCCGTCAACATATCCCACGTTAACGCTTATAACGGGACCGTTAAAAGGAATATCCGAAATTTCAAGAGCAACCGCCGTCGCAACCATAGCCGCAACCTCCGGCATATTGTCCTGGTCAACGGAAAGAACGGTGTTTACAATTGAAACATCGTTTCTTAAATCTTTCGGGAAAAGAGGACGAAGCGGTCTGTCAATTGCTCTCGAAGCAAGAATAGCCTTATCGGAAGGTTTACCTTCTCTTTTTGTGAAGCTGCCCGGTATTTTGCCGACAGCATAAAGCTTTTCCTCAAAATCAACGCTCAGCGGAAAAAAATCCACTCCTTCCCTCGGCTTCGGTGATGCCGTTACATTTGACATAACAACCGTATCGCCAAAACGCACAAGTGCGTGACCGTTTGCGAGGCATGCCATTTTGCCTGTTTCTACAACAAGCTTTCTGCCTGATAATGTTGTTTCATAGGTGTACATTTTAAAAATTCCTCCGTTTTTTATTTTTACGGAGTTTAAGCCATGAGTTTAAGTAAAAATATCACCTTAAACTCACTTACAACACTAGGTGGTTTAGCACTCAGATTTATCATAAAATTTAGGTTTTATAACAAATCTGACCGCTAACCCAACCTTATATAATGTGTGTGGTTTAAACTCCGTCCTTTAAACTTTAAGAGGGCAGTTTTAAAACCCCGCCAAAAAACCGGATTTAAACTGCCCCTTATTTTAATTACTTTCTTAAGCCTAATTTTTCAACGATTGCACGGTATCTTTCAATATCAACCTTCGTAAGATACTGCAAAAGTCCACGTCTTTGACCAACCATTTTAAGAAGACCGCGTCTTGAATGGTTATCCTTTTTGTGAGTTTTTAAATGCTCATTAAGAGCATTTATTCTTGTTGTGAGAACCGCTATCTGCACTTCGGGTGAGCCTGTATCTCCCTCATGAATAGCAAATTCCTTAATAATTGCCTGTTTTTCTTCTTTTAACATAATAAAACACCTTTCCGCGCTTTGCGCTGATTTTTTAATGCCGCACGCCGAGTAAAGGGATGGTGAACCCCCAAACACAGCCTACGGTCAAAACACTTTATATATTATACCATATTTTTTTTAATTTGTAAAGGGGTTTTTATAATTTTTTCAAATTAATCGGTAATTATTACGCTTTTTGTTTCCGCGTTCCAATTTACGCTGCATTTAAGCCCTTCCGAAACAAAGCGTACAGGCACAAATATTCTGCTGTTTACGGTTTCCGCGGCAGCATCAAGCGCAAGCTTTTCTCCATTTACAAACGCTTCTTCGGCGTACATTGTGATTTTAACCTCGTCACCGTCTCTGCTTATTGTCGCTGTTTTTGTTGCGTCATCATAGCTGACCTCCGCGCCCAGAGCTTCCGATATCGCACGAATGGGAACCATTGTTCTATTGTTCTTTATATAAGGAGCTGTGTCAGATTCAACGTATTTTCCGTTTACTCTTATATCTATGCCCAGCGCAACCGGAGGCGGAGTAATCTTATCAGAAACTATCTCTCCGTCCTTAAGAACGGCAACATAATGTTCCGAACCTGCCGAAACATGCACAACATCGTTGTAAATTACAGATGCCTCGTAAGAACCATATGCGGATGTGAAGTTTGTAATATCAACAAGTGTTCCGTCGTTTTTAAGCGCGAAAATTCTTGAATATGAGCCCGAAGTTGCATAGCCGGTAAGACATTCAATATCTTTAAAATCTCCAATAAGCTCCATGCCTTTTTTTATATTTGAAGATTTAAATTTTGAATCTGTCGAAACAATGCTTCCGTCATTTTTTATTCCCCAAAAATTGGTGCCGTCAAAAACCGCTTTTTTGATATTTGTCCAGTTTTTAACTTTTGCGCTGTCTGCTCTGAGTCCCGCCGCAAGGACGGTACCATTTTCTGTAACGGCAACAATCGCATCTTCTTTTGCGTAAATAGAGGCGATATCCGTCCAGCCGGTTACTGACCTGTAATATGATGTGTTTACCCCGCATACTTTAACCGTTTTCCCCTCCGTAAGACCGAAAACTATATCATTTCCCGCATCTATATACTTAATATTTTCCCAGGTTTCAACAGCATTATACTCAGCCCTGTTATACTTTGAAATTTTGCCGACGGTGCCATCGTTTAAAAGATAAAAGAAAATATTTTCTTTAAAATCCTCACAGGCAATCTGCTTTACATCTTCAAGCTGTGAAACAACGGAATTATCAAAAAAATTATACCCTTGTGAGTAAACTGTTCCATCATCCGAAACCGCAACAAGTTTGGTGACGGTTGTCGTTGTATCCGCCATCATTGAAGCCGATACGCCTGACGAGCCGAGTGACATAACCGCCGCAGACAGCAGCGCTATTAATTTTTTATTCATTTTCTTTCCTTCCCTTTCAGTTGAAAAATCATTTTTTTAATATTTCATAAGCTTCACGCTTACTTATATTCTTATCTTTCGCAGCAAGCTTTATTGCCTCTTTAAAATCAGTCCCGCCTTTAATGTATTCGTTATATATTTCTTCAAGAGTGCGGTTATCTTCTTTTATTTGCTTATTTTTACAACCTTCAACAATGAGTACATATTCTCCGCGCGGTTCTGTTTCTTTGTAAACTTCCAGTGCTTCAGCGATTGTACAAAACTTAAATTCCTCAAATTTTTTGGTAAGCTCGCGGCATATACACAGCTTTCTGTTTCCCAAAAACGCTTCAAAATCTGAAAGAGTGTTTTTAAGCTTATGAGGTGCCTCGTAAAAAATAAGCGTTTCGGGATAATTTTTTACTCTTTCGAGTATTATTTTTCGTTCTTTTTTGTTAACAGGTAAAAACCCCTGAAAAACAAAAGCCGATGTGTCAACACCCGATGCGATTAATGCCGTAAGAGCGGCATTAGCTCCGGGTAACGGCACAACCGTCACGCCGTTTTCTATGCATAATTTTACAAGATCCTCGCCAGGATCTGATATTGCCGGCATACCGGCATCTGTTACAAGAGCGATATTTTCACCGTCAATCAGCTTTTTTAAAAGCTCCGCGCCTCTTGCTTTTTTATTATGCTCGTGATAGCTTATAAGAGGCTTTTTTATTTCAAAATGGTTTAACAGCCCGAGTGAATGTCTTGTATCCTCAGCGGCAACCAAATCAACGGTTTTTAGTACGTTTAACGTTCTTAATGTAATATCCTCAAGATTACCTATCGGAGTGGGACAAAGGTATAGACTCCCTTTTTCATTCATATTATCCCTCCGTCCGCCAAAGTTATCGGAGGCAAAACATTAATCTGCACCCCGCCTCCGAGTACAGCGCATATCATAACAAGCTCTGCCTTTTTACCGGGTTTGGTATGAACAAACTGAAGCTCTTTAGGCTCAAGCCTGTATTCCCGGAGCGTGCAAACTATATCAACAAGGCGCTCCGCTTTATGCACAATATAAAACCTGCCGCCAAATTTCAACACCTTAGCCGCGCTTTTAACAACATCGTTAAGCGTGCAATCAACTTCATACCTTGCTCTCGCAATTTTATTGCTTTCGCTCATCATACCGCTGCCGCTTTTTGAATAAGGCGGATTACAGGTTATAACATCAAAGCTGCCGTCAACAATTTTTGAAGCGTTTTTTATATCACCGCATATAAATTTAAGCTTGTCCTCAGCGTTATTTAGTTTTGCGGTTTTAACTGCTGTACGGACAATTTCTTCTTCAATTTCGATGCCGCATATTTCCTTTGCCTTATTACGCGCTAAAAGAAGCAGCGGTATAATACCGCTTCCTGTGCAAAAATCAAGCACACGCTCACCGTTTTTTAAAATAACAAAGTCGGAAAGCAATACAGCATCCGTTCCGTACCTGAAGCCATGAACGTTTTGTATAAGCTTTAAGCCTCCGCATTTTATATCATGCAATTCTTCATATTTTTCAAGCGCAATATTCATAAGCCAAGCTCCGTAAAAACTTTATCATTTACATTTTATCTCAAAAAAGCCTTCTTGTCAACTATATTTTTGTGAATATGCCGTGAAATTTTTTCAATTCAATATATATGGCTTCTCTGTCATATCTCTCGCACATATACGCTTACTTATATTTTCGCAGCAAAGTGAAGCAATATCCTGTGCCCTCATTTCAAGCTCAAACTGTTTTTTTGCGTAATCTCCGGCTTTTTTATAGTCTGCTCCGCACGAAATAACAGGAAAGTTTTTCTTAATTTTTTTTAGCAGTTCAAGCCCGATATCGTCCGCGGCAAGCACTTTCGCGTATGCCGCGCCTTTTTTCGAATGTTCGGCAACGGTTTCTTTATCTGTTTTCAGCAATATTGACAGCATCGCTCTTGAAAGCCTTGTATATGTATAGCGTTTTGTTTTTACATATTTTAATATATCATTAACCGTTGAGTATTTCCCCGCAGCGGCAATAAACCTGTTTTCAAGGCCTTCGGAAATATAGGCGCGGTTACTGAGCAAACTCCCTTCAAACCTTAAAATTGCTGTAAAAAACGTATCAAGCTTTTCTATTTTATAAATATTTCCGTCATTATACTCTTTTTCAAAAACATCATATGCCTTTTGAGGCATATATTTTTTTACAGCCGATAGGTTTTCCTCGGATACCGCTTTTCTGATTGCGGCAGCAGAAACAAATTTCCCTTCAATTTCCGTGCCGTTATAGTCTCCTTCTCGCTTTATTGTGATAGGCTTAATGCCGCTTTCAAGACGGCTCAACGCGTTTAAATATTTTATCGCGAGAAGATTGTTCGGGCTTTCAAAAAGATTAGCATATTCACCGGTCTGTTCCGCAACCGAGGCAGCAAAAGATTTTCCGCCACCCGCGTCTTCTCTTATATGCTTCCATATTTCTCCTTCGTTATTTTCAAGCAGCTTTGCGGCTTTTTTTAAATCCTCAATTTTGCCCGATTCACTTCCGAAAGATAAAAAATCCACGCAGCCAAGCCTTTCAAGAAGGCTCACTCCGCCAAAAGCAAATATTTCGGCAGGAGCCGCCGAAAAAGGATACGGCAGTTCAAGAACAAGGTTAGCGCCGCATAAAACGGCAGATTTTGCCCTTGCCCATTTATCAATTATTCCGGGCGCTCCTCTTTGTGTAAAAGCTCCGCTCATAACACAAATAACAGCGTCCGCCTGCTCCTTTGTTTTATTTATATGAAACATATGCCCGCTGTGAAAAGGGTTATATTCCGCAATAATTCCGGCGGTTATCATTTTTAATCACCCGCTTTATTCCCAATCATATTCATACATAAGCACAGCTAAAACCGCAAGCGGAGCCGTTTCGGTGCGAAGTATCCGTTTTCCCAGAGAAACAGCGTATATTCCGCAGTCTTTTGCAAGCTTTATTTCTTCTTCCTCAAATCCGCCCTCGGGACCTATATATACGGCAATATTTCCGGGGCTTTTTGAACGCAGGTAACTTTTAATATCCGCGTTTTGATGCTGTTCATAAGGAATAATCGCCATATCAAATTCAGAAGCTTTCCCGACAGCCTCTTTAAAGGAAACCGGGATTTCAACTTTTGGGATTTTCCCTCTGCCGCTTTGTTTTGCTGCTTCCTCGGCTATTTTATTCCATCGTTTTGTTTTTTCAGCGCTTTTTTCACCATTAAGCTTAACAACCGCCCTTGCCGTTTCAACAGGAACAATACGGCTTACGCCGATTTCAACACATTTTTGTATTATTAATTCCATTTTGGAGCCTTTTGGAAGTCCCTGAAAAATTGTAACCTCTATTTTGGGCTCTGTGGCGGATTTTTTGTAATCCGTTATCTTCGCTTTTACTTCTCTTTTTGATATTGAAAAAATTTCTGCTTCATATTCTGTGCCGTTTTCGTCACAAACGGTAATCATTTCACCGGTGCCCGCTCTCAAAACTCTGGCAAGATGAACGGAGTCCTCTTCGGAAAGTGTTATTTCGCTGCCGTCAATCATACTGCTTTTAACAAAAAACCTGCTCATGAGCAAATCACCGCCGTCCAATCGCCGTCAGTTTTTATTTCCTCCACCGTAAAACCGCATTTTTTCAAAGTATCAAGCACATCATCAAGACGAAACTTTATGATGCCCGATGTAATATATTTCGCGTCCTTCTTCATAAACCGTCTTACGTCCGGACTTAAAGTTATTATTGCGTCCGCTATTATATTCGCGACAACAAGGTCATATTTTCCGCTTACCTTGTCGGCAAGATTTCCGACAACAGTAGCTATTTTTTCGTTTACTCCGTTTATATCAGCGTTTTCGCCTACAATTTTAACTGCCATGGGGTCAATATCAACGGCACAGCACGAATCAGCACCCATTTTTACGGCAGCTATCGAAAGTATTCCGCTTCCTGTTCCTATGTCAAGCACAGTATCCCCTTTTTTTAATGTGTTCTCCATAATTTCAAGACACATTCTTGTGGTTTCGTGCGTACCTGTTCCGAAAGCCATTCCGGGGTCAAGCTCAATAACCACCTGTTCCTCCTTCGGTTCAATGTTTTCCCAAAGAGGCTTTATAACAATATTTTTACCGATATATACAGGCTTATAATACTGTTTCCAATTGTTTGCCCAATCTTCCTCGTCAACAACCGAAACGCTGATTTCAGCTTTTCCGACATCAACATATTTCCGTGCATTTTCTATTCCCTCTTTTATTTGCAGCATTACTTCCTCTATATTTGTTTCAGGAGAATAATACGCTTTTATAAGGCACTTATTTTCACTGTATTTTTGCAGAACATCATCGTCCATAACGTCCCATGCGCTCGTGTTACGGTTCGCGTCGTCAATCAAAGAGGGGTCTTCAATGTTGACGCCGCCCACACCCGTATCGTAAAGCACGGCAGTTACAAGCTCCTCTGCCTGAGGCGCCACTTGTATTGTGATTTCGGTCCAATTCATAGCTGTTAAAACCCTTTCATAAATCATTATCTATTATTATATCAGAAAGTTTGTTTTTTTTCAATAGCTAAATTAAAAACATAAAAAATGAGTTTTGTTTTAAAAAAATGAATTTTAGCAGTTGCACTACATCTTAATTAGGTGTTATAATATAGAAAAGAATATATTACCTAAGGAGTGCCGATTTATGAACATTAAAAGAGTGCAGGTTCTCGCTCCCGACAAAAAGGCGGGCTGGATGGATATGGCGGTACTTAATCCCGCTATTATTGAATACAAAGATAAGCTTCTCATGCTCTTCCGCACAAAAGGAAGCGAAGGACGCGCATGGGACGACCCGGAAGCTATATACCCGATAGCCGTCGGTTTCGGAGTAAGCGCGGACGGAGGCAAAACATGGGATTTTGACCGTTCCCGTCCTGCTCTTTCACCCGAATGCGAGCTTGATATTGACAAAGTGTATGTAATCAACAAATACGGTAAAAAGGTTGCAAACTGTGCGAACGGAAGCATTGAGGATCCCAGACTGTTTATGATTGAGGACAAATGCTATGCTCTCCACGTTGCACACTGTTGCATCACTGTATTTGGCAGAGAGCCGTCTTTGCAGGCTTTCCACTGTCTCAAACGGCGGCGTGAAGAAGCCACTCTTGATATAGATCCTGCGAATCATTTTATCTGTATGCGCATTCGCTTTCTCCACATAGAAACAACCTGTGAAAATGCCGCCCTTTTTCAAAACACGGAAAGTCTCATGATATGCAGCTTCCTTATCCGGAAAAGCGTGAAATCCGTTCAAAGACACAACGGCATCAAAAGTTTCATCATCGTATGGCAGACTCCCCACATCTCCCCTCATATTTCTGTTCCTATGAAATTATATAATTGCTGATGAAGTAATCTCATCTCATCCGGTGCCTTCATGGAATGCTGATACATGAACCTGTCGCCGAATCTGCTTCGAAAAACAATCCCAAGAATCGCGGCAAGGATCGGGGTCGAAAGAATCCTGAAAAGATTCATCTTTGGTGGAGAGAGACTGTAGCCCTTCTCTCTAATATCCCGGAAATTGTTTATGATCTGCCGTGCTGTTTTTCTCATCAGGTCACGATCTCTGCCGACATTTTTCGGATCCCCGGATTCATAATAAGCGTCTGCAATCGGAACAACCATACCAAGGTGACAAATCTGCCAGGCATGCATATCATCCACAATCTGACAGGGAATTTTCGCCAGTTTGAACATCGCCGCAAGCTGTTTCTCTCTGCCGTCTGTCCTGCCAATTGTTGTCGGCTGAATGATCCGCGGTGTCAGTGCTGCATCCAGGACGTCCCCGTTAAAACCTCCTCCCGCTCCCGGAAATGCCGGAAGGATCCTTCCCGGTCCGCATACTGCATCCCATCTGTCGCGAGTATCCAATGAATTGACCATGGTCACAATCGTTGGGCTCATGTTGCTTTTCAACTCCCAAAGCGCGGTCAAAAGCTGATTTCCCCGTACCGTAAGCAGCACAAAATCATAGCAGTCTGATTCTTCGAGTCTGGAAAGCACATTTACTTTTGCCGTTCTGACCTTATTGTCTTTTTTATAGCGTAGTCCATGTTCCGTAAGACTCTCCAGCCGTTTCCCCCGGGCATAAACCGAGATATCAAAACCGGCTTCAGAAAGCATTACTGCATAAAGGCTTCCAATGACTCCTGCACCATAAATCAGTATTCTCATATCACTTTCTCCTTACCCATAAACATCTCATCAGAGTCCACGTATCATGGCATCAAAAAGGTCGGGCTTCAGCAAAACCAAACCTCCATGTCCCAATTTAGGAAGCACTTTAAATTCTGTCTGTGGGAAAAAGCGCTTCATATAACCGATATCCGCTTTCCGTTCTTTTTCCTCCCCTTCCGCATACCAGTAGTGAATGTGCGTATCAAATAACGGAAGCGGCGACGGAACATGATAATTGTTGCAGGAATTTGTCGCCTACGATCCAGTAATCACAGACGTTGCTATTGGCACAGGTATGCTTACGGATCAATGCGGCATTGATACACTCCATCGCCGGATAGTCGCTATTGCAAAACGCAGGCATGATGTCCAAATACCCATGCGTTTTAGAAAATTTAGCAATAGGGCATCTATCAAACCGGTAGCGGACACCATCCTTTCTATAAGTCTCGACCTTCATGATGTATCCGCCTTCTCTACCTTCGTCCGTCTTTGCAGTCATCTTAAAGGCCAGATGAAGAATCCTGCGGAGGAGCGGTTTGTTTGCGTTCACAATGCCCGCCATTTTCTTAAACTCCGGCAGGAACACCTCGCAGTTCATCTCGTAGAGTTCATCCATGTCTGGTTCGTGATTCAGCGCCTCATAATAGGCAAACAGTGAGATACAGTCATAGGTGCCGCCCGGACCGTTGTGCCGACTCTTCTTTCCACCGAAATCCGGCAGGTCTTTCAAGAACGCCTCATACTGTGTGAGGACTTTCTTCCAGTACCTCTCTGCCTCCGTTTCGGAGCATTTAGCCAACAGATGCTTTTTCATAACAGCTTACATTTCCTTGGATATCGGAAGATGCTTTTTCATACAATCCCCTCCAGAAATTCAAACACGCGCTAATTGAAATAATGTAAAGGTATGGAAACGTTAAAAGGCTCTCCCACCCCGCATGGCTTCTTCCCGCCGATTCCTTTTTGACCTTTCGATTTCTTCCCTTGTTGCGACTGTCTTATCGACATAATGACAATCGCAGATTTTTCCGCCTGTAGCAATCGTCGACTCCCGCAGGAACCAATGATTTCCTATTTCTCCAAATGTATAATCCAAGGCACACATAGCAGGAACGATATGCCCCAATCCTCTGCTGGACAGATAATCATAGATCCCACACCTCGTGAAGTCTGCCGTGAAACGGCTCTTATCCTCAACTTTTACTTTGAACTGCCATGTAAACGGATGTGTAGCATACTGGCTCGTTTCGCCGATCTTCACCTGCCGCCTGATATGTACTCAGTATCATCCAGATCAGAATGGCCGGATAAAGGGTGGCGTACATTAGAATCGTGTGCCGTCTCTCTTCCTTTGTGACAGGTCTGGCTTTTTTCTGCAGGCTCTTAGGAAACATAACGATGAAGGAATGCGGCTTCAAAATCCAGAAAACAGCAACGCAGCAGTTAAACACCACACTCATTGCCAATCCGTCAAGAATCGTTCTAAACCAGTTCATGATTGAAACTCTCCTTTACCATTCAGCCAAGGCTTTTTTCAGCCTTCTATCAATGTCGATTCGGGTTTCCCTGCATTCTTTTTTGTGTTCTTTTCCAGCCTTGAACATAAAGGAAACCAACAGCCCGGAGCCCACCGGCAGCATCATTTTCAGCAGGGATTCCGGAAAAGCGAAGTGCGTTCCGTTTTTATACAGCCAGCTTTCAAAGGTGCTGTCATGGGGCAGTTCGGCAAGGCGCTCCTCCATCTTTTACAGTTTTCATTATTAAGCCTATCAGCTTATCCTGATTTACTGTGTCAAAGAATTTTTCAAGGTCTAAATCGACAATCCAGTCATACCCGTCATTCATCAGCTCCAACAACCGTATTATTGCCATTTCACAGCTCCTTTTCGGTCTGAAACCATAGCTTGACTCACTGAATTGCTTTTCATAAATTGGGCTTAATACCTGCACTATCGCTTGTTGTATTACCCTGTCTACTACTGTCGGTATGCCAAGATTCCGCATTTTGCCGTTTTCTTTTGGAATTTTGACTCTTCTTACAGGCTGCGGCTTGTACTTCCTCTGTCGGATTTTTGTCAGAATTTCTTCTTTGTTCTCCTTTAGATATTGTTTCAGCTCATCTACTGTAACTCCGTCAACTCCCGATGCTCCTTTATTACGATATACTTGTAAATATGCGTTGTTTAGGTTGTTTCTTGACAATATCTCATCTAAAAGCTCCATACTCGTTTCCTCCTCTCCTTTCACACACAGACAAATCATCAATTTTGAGTAAACCCTCTGAGATACGCTCATACTCTCCTCATTAACACATTCTGACTTTTATCCGCGCTGATACCGGTAGTGAAAACACTACAAATTGTTCAGTCCTTCCCGCTTTAGCGGTACTATGACCTCTGCTGACTTCTTGCAGTTCGTTGTTACTGCGGATTTCTCCGTCTGCAAGACCTCCCGAGGTAAGACACTTAACTTTCCTCGTTTACTCGCTTAATTTACTGCATAAGGTTCCGCATATCTTTTGGACTTTGGCTTGCTCAGTAGCCTTATCCGCTTATACAGCCTTGATATTAAGTTCTTGTTCATCGAGCCACGATTTTGTTTCACGCTTTCTCCACTTCTCGCCTCACGACGGATAGCTTGCGCTTCCCTGATGGTTGGTTGATATGTACCTCCATAGCGGACTTTCACCGCCAAGTCAAGCACCATACTTGGCACACTGAAAGGAGCATACCACCTCAAAAGTGATATGCTCTTTCTTTTTGCACCTGTTTGACAAACCGTCATAAACTATACTGTTTTATGAAGGACTGCCATTCGGTGGTTTTTTTCAAGAATTTTTAATTAATATTTAACTAATAATCAATGGCGTCTTTATAAGGATTAAAATTTCCGTCCCAGAAAAACAGTTTCAAAGCTCCATTTTTCGGAAAGCTTGCAGTTACTATACCATCCTCGGTAATCTGCAGCTTTCTAAAATCTGTAAGTCTGCCATTATTTTTTTCTGCCTGAAAAACATTAACTTTGGCGCCATTTTCGGTACATATCTTTGTTACGGTATTCCCGTTTTCAAGGTATGTTTCACCAAACCTCACATTGCCCAAATCAAAGCTGCCGCCCTGTACAAAAGATTTTGTATCAAAAGAATAAACTCCGTAATTTAACGTATTTTTGTTTATAAACAAGCCGCAGATATACGGAACATTATATTCAAGCCTCGTTTCCTCTGTTTTGGTATCATAAGACCATATTGCTTTATCGGTATTAAAATATATTTTGCCGTTATATTCGGCAAGCCCTGCATAACACGTATTAGAATAAAAGTATCTTTGTGAAATATGCCATCTGTTATCGCCGCCGTCAAGCCTTGTCATAATTGTCCGTCCGCTTACCGTTACCAGGCTTGTTCCGCTTATACGGTATTGTTCTCCGTAGCTATATACAAGAGCGCTTACTGCCTCATGCCAGTCGGCATTATCATACAAGTACGAATCGGCAACCGCGTCACCCAAATCAAAGCCGTAATGAGCGTTCGGAAGGTTTTCTATGCAGTCTGTGCTAAGTAAAGCGTATGTGTGCCTAACCTGAGCGTATTGGTCATATGTCGGATCATCCCATGTGCAGTCTATGTGATACCATTCACCATCTATTTTAACCAAATTCCATGCATGACTCGGATTCATTTCTGTTGATGAAACAAAGGCGCAGTCTATGCCGAGTCTGTCCATTATCAGCTTCATTGTAAGGGCATATGCCTGGCACACGCCGGATTTGCTTACCATCATAGAAGTATCATACACGGTATATGTGCCGTCATATTCATAATTTAAAACAATATAGTCATGAACAGTCATAACCTTGTCAAAATCACTCATATTGCCGTTTACATGTAAAAGAATATTCTCCGTTTCCTCGTCAATTGCGGCAAGCATTTCATAAACTTCGGGTATTTTGGTCCTGTCAAGGACAGGGTTATCGGCATAAGGATCCACATAAAGACTGTCAATATATCGCGGATAAATAAACGTCTTTCCTGAATTGTCTAAATAACCAAAATCTCCTACAACATAGTATAACCTCGGGTTCTCATAAAAAACTCTTGGATAAATGTTCTTAGCGAGTTCAAAGTCAATTCCCAAACCACTTACATCTATTTCCTCGGCAAAATTTTGCCAGCCTTCAACAATCCTTTCGGCAAAAAGGACTTCATTACTCTTTGCGGGGCTTGACCTTAACGCTTTCACGGAACGCAAAGCGCCCGAAGCGGCATATTCCTCCGCTACCGTTTTTGTGTATGTTTTCGGAAATCTGTCAGCTTCAACCGTTTTATAAATAATTTCGTCCTCCGCGTAAACACTTACCGAAGCAAAAGAAACAATTATTAAAAACAGCAAAAACAGAGCGATGTTTTTTTTCATTTCCGCATCCATACCTTTCTATATAGCCTGATGCCATAAACACACATTTATTTTATCACAGTTTTACAATTTTTTCAATACCTAATTTTACATTTTTCTCTATACATTTTTTGTGGTAAACCTTTAAATTGCCGTTACAGTTGTTCCTTCAAAATAAAAAGCAATAATATCACGGTATCCGAAACCGAGGTCGGACATATTTTTGCAGCCCCATTGACTCATACCGACGCCATGACCGTAACCTTTACCGTTAAAAATAAAACTATCCGCGCCTCCGTTTAAGGTCGCAAGCTTAAACGCGCCTCCGCCATCAACGCTGTTTTCCATTTCTATTATTGCCGCAATAAGCGATTTTACCACGCCTCCGCTCGAAGAAACCGTAAACAGGGTGCTTTTAAGTTCAAAAAATGAGCGTATATTATCCTTTTCAAGTGAATATAAACCGTTTTCACCGTGTATTGTAAGCTTAATCGCTCTGCCGGAAGGAGCTGTCTCGTCAATTGTTATATTTCTTACTTTTCCGATATTTTTACCGATTTTTTTCAGTTTTTGCTCAATTTCGTCCGCCGTATAATTTACAGTCCATGTGTTAGGCTCTGTATATGGGTCGGGCTTTGAAACATAATAAGGCACCGCAGCATACCATACATTCTCGGAACCTTCCGTATAGCCCCCGCTATTGGAGCTATATACGGTACTCACCACAGAACCGCCATATTTTACGACCTCACCTTCGGTCGCGAAAACCGCTTCATTTGTTGAGTCTACTTCCGTACTCATTCCTCTATATACCTGACAATGGGTGGTTGTGCAAAGATCAAAGCCGTCGCCATGATGGTTGCTGCCTCTCACTTTTGCCCACGTAAAGCTTCTTGCCGTTACAGCGGCTGCCTTTAAAGCCTCTCTGCCCCAGGAGGGATAAATTTCATTTGGCAAAACACCGCATATATATTCGTCAACACTTAAAATGTTAATGACTTTAAGACCGGAATCAGTCGCAGTAATTTCACATATACCTCTGTATTTTTTGCCGTCAAGCGATAAATATCCCGCTTCGGGAACAAAAAGACATGGCTCGTTTTTTTCAAAACCCGCAATCAGCACATTTTCGGAATTATAAACACTCATACCGCCGCTTTCATTTTCAAAAACGGCTTTCACGTAATAATATGGCGCTGCGCCGCCCGTGATATCAATTCTGCCGCCGCTTTCAAGAACAGCTTCAGCCTTTGCGGTACCATTATAATACAATCCCACACGAATATTTGTACTTTCTGCCGAGCATGCACAACTACCGATAGCGGAGATAAGTATAATTATAAGCAATACGCATTTTATAAGTTTAGTCAATTCGCTCCCTCCTGTTTTTAAAATATATTTATTATATATTTATTTCAACAAATTTTACGCTTTTCCTTCTATTTTCGCAGGAAAAATATGTTACATTTCCGTTACCGTATTGAAATTTATGTTTTTTTGTAGTAAAATATATTTATCCGAACGTTATAAGGAGGCGCAAATATGGAGCTCGATAACAAATATATATCCGAATTTATAAATTATATTGAGATAATAAAAGGCAAATCTCCAAAAACAGCCGCCGAATATCGTTACGACCTGATAACTTTTTTCAGATTTCTTATGATAAACCGAGGCTATGCCGCATGCCCTGCTCCCGATAAAAATTTCAGAGATAATTATTCAAAAATTGACATAGAAAAAATAACCGCTAAAGTTTTAAACGAAATAACTCTTTCGGAGCTTTATGAATACCTTTCGTTTGTAAATAAATATATGCATAACAGCTCATCGGCAAGAGCCAGAAAGGTTGCGAGTCTGCGCTCGTTTTTTAAATATATGTCCATGCGCAGTGGCATTTTAAAGCATAATCCCGCCGAAAATCTTGAAACTCCAAAGGTTGCTAAAAAACAACCTAGATATCTTACGCTTGAGGAATCCGAAAAGCTTTTGCAAAGCATACCGAAAGACAATTTTTTTTCGAGAAATTTATGCATAATAACGCTTTTTCTAAACTGCGGTATGCGTGTCAGTGAGTTGGTCGGAATAAATATCAGCTCAATACGTGACGATACAGTTGTCGTTACGGGTAAAGGCAATAAGGAGCGAACGGTATATTTAAACAAAGCTTGTATAATGACCATAAATAACTATCTTCGCGAACGCCCCGCAGACGGCGTTACCGACCGTGACGCTCTGTTTATTTCACATATGAAAAAAAGATTAAGCACAAAAATGGTCTGGTGTATTGTCAAAAAATGTCTTGACAGTGCAGGGCTTGACGCTTCTCGCTTTTCGCCGCATAAGCTCAGGCATACGGCGGCAACGCTTCTTTACCAATACGCCGATACCGACCTGCTTGTCATTAAGCAGATTTTGGGACATGAAAGCCTTGCCACGACGCAAATTTATACACATCTTGACGATAAAAGCGCGCGTGAGGCAATAAAGAAAAATCCTCTCTCAAGAGAATAGCGGGCTTTGACAAAATGCATAGACCTCTCGAAAGGAAAGTTATAATGATGAGAAAAAATTTTTCACTGATTTTAATTTTAATATTGCTTTTGCTTATTTTGCCGTCATGCGGCAAACAATCCATTGCGGATATTTTAAAAACTCCCGAAAAATATGCCAACCGAAACGGTTTTGTTATATTTGAAGGTCAGCTTATAAAATATTGCGGCAGTGAAAGCTCCATCAAACTTCCAGATGAAATTTTTATTATATATGACGGCGCATTTGATGGCTGTGACTTTCTTAAAGATATCACCTTGCCGGATACGCTTACAAGTATCGGAAGCGAAGCTTTTTCAGATTGTACATCTTTAAAAAACGTTACTGTACCGAGCCGCGTTACAAGCCTTGGAACAAGGACTTTTTCGGGCTGCACGTTGCTTGAAACAATTACGCTTTCCGATGCCCTTACCGCTCTTCCTTACGGACTTTTTATGAATTGCAAAAGTCTGAAAAAAATCGATATTCCTCAAAATGTAACTTATATGGGTGATAGTGTTTTTAATAACTGCAAAAGTCTTGAAAAAATTTCTTTGCCAAATAAAATTACGGAGCTTCCCGCTTATACCTTTGCCGGCTGCACCTCACTTAAAGAGGTACATCTGCCTGAAAATCTTACAGCTGTTAAGGATTATGCTTTTGATAATAACAGTTCACTTGAGAAAATTTCTTTACCCGAAAGTGTAAACTATATAGGAACCGGCGTTTTTTCATATTGCGGCAAACTTAAAAATCCCATACTTCCGGCGCATCTTGTTCATCTGGGAGAATCTGTTTTTTTTGGCTGTGAAAGCATAACCGAAATAGTTATTCCGAAAAGTGTTGACAGTTTGCGCAAAGAAGCTTTTAGCATGTGTACCGCACTTGAAAACGTGGTTTTTGAAGGCGACCTTATAACTATAGAACAACGAGCGTTTTACAATTGCCGCAACATTTCACATATTGATCTTCCCGTTTCGCTTACTCAAATCGGCGCGTCCGCGTTTGAAAGCTGTGGAATATCGGAAATTAATATACGCGATGCTGCCATTGTATCAATTGATAAAAACGCATTTAAGGATTGCGTGAAGCTTGAAAAAATCGAGCTCCCGACAGCCCTTACCACTATCGGTCAATATGCGTTCACAGGTTGTATGCTTTTAAAATCACTTGAAATTCCCGAAGGTATATCGCTGCTCCCTTCAGGTCTTGTGATGGGCTGCTCATCACTTGAACACATAAATATACCTGTTTCAGTTGTTAAAGCAGGAAGTTATGTTTTTGAGGAAACGCCTCATTTAACTGCGGTAAATTATAACGGAACTTTAAAAGAATACGAAAAAATTGAAAAAGACGAAAACTATATGAGTGAAGAAGCTGCCGCAAGAATAACTGTACTAACTGCGGCATGATAAGAAATTAAATGCAAAGCTTGGAACAATCTCCTTGGCAGATTGCTCCTTTTTCCATTATGCTTTCAATTTCCTCTTTTATTTTCCACCAGCTTATATTAAAATTCGCGATAAGCGTGTCTTTTTTCGGCGCTCTGCCAATTAAGCGCTCAATGGCACAGCAAGGCGAAAGATTTCTTAAAAACAAAATTGCTCTCCTTATATAATCATCTTTCGAGAGAAGCTGCACATCGCCTTTTTCGTACATATCGGCAAGTACTGTGCCTTTTACAACATAAAGCGAATGCATTTTCGCGCCTTCAATTTTTAGTGCCGTTAAAATTCTGGCGGTTTCACGTACATCTTCATCACTATCCCACGGCAAATCAATTATAACATGCGCGCATACTGGAAAACCGTAGGAATGTACTGCATTTACGGCGTAAATAAATTCGGCAAGTCCGTGGCATCGGTTAATTGTTTTAAGTGTATGAATATTTGCAGTTTGCAAGCCTATTTCAACCGATATATTTATGCCGGTATCGCTTGAAAATTTTTTCATAATATTAAGATGTTGTTCCGTTATGCAATCGGGTCTTGTAGATATACAGGTTTCAACAATATGCGGCAGCGCGGTTTCATAAAGATTTTTTTCAAATCGCTCTATGCTTAAATATGTATTTGTAAAATTCTGAAAAAACGCAATAAACTTTTTTGCTCCGTAATGAGCGCCTATATATTTCATATTTTTTTCAAGCTGTTCTTTTATGCTCATTTTACAGGGCAGACTTTCAAAACCGGCAGCGGTCTCACCGCAAAAAATGCAGCCGCCTTTTTCCAAAGTTCCATCCCTGTTCGGGCAGGTTAACGGCAGATTTATCGGAAGCTTATATACTTTCTCACCGTATTTTTCTTTAAGCGATTCGGAATAAATATTATAAATTTTCATAAAATTTCCTCACTTGCACGTATATTTTTTATTTGTTCGGCAAATACTGTAACTGACCTCATAAATACACATTTGTTTTGCCTCTTAAAGGCACCCTTTTTCACAAGTCTGACAGTCCGGATTGGATCCGTCAGCCCAGCCTGATATTTCTAATTTGAACACGCTTCAAACGTCGATATTTCGCCGCTTTTTGCTTTATCGGTCTTGATGGGCGTCAGCCCACCTTCGCCCTCTGCGGCAACAATCAATCGAAATATCATAGTTTTAAGTCCGCAGGAGTTTATTTCGTGCAAATTTTTGCGGGAACAAGGAAAACGATGCAGAATATACTGTCGTATTTTCAAGGAGTTTGACACCGTACCCACATAAATTTGCCAAAATAAACCATAGTTCAAATTGGAAACATCAGACTAAAAGAACAGAGACTCCCCCTCTCTGTTCTTTTTCGTTATACATATTTTTTTAAGTTCATTAAAAGGAATTTGAGAGAGTAACACAGCAGAAAAAATCAGTGCGCATCCGAGAATTTCCCACCACGTCATAGATTTCACGTTTGTCCCACCTATTATATGCTCCGCAAGCACGGCGAAAACCGATTCAAGCGCTAAAATAAGGCTTATAACTGTGGGGTTTGAGCCCTTCTGCGCCATAATCTGCAAAGTATACGCTATTCCGCTCGAAAAAACGCCGATATACATAAGCGGAAGTAAGCAAGCTGCAATTTCCAAAAAAATAACTTTTTCATATGCAAGCATAAATATCAGCGACAACAACGAAGCTGTGTAAAACTGAATACACGAAAGCTCAATGCCATCAACGCCATCACTCACATTATCAACGACAATAATATGTACCGAAAACATAAATGCGCAAAGAAGTACAAACAAATCGCTTACAGCAAGGCTTATACCACCATCACCATGAAGACATAAAAAATAAAAACCTATAACCGCGACAGCAACGGCAGTCCATACGCCTCTGCCCGCTTTTTTCTTAAAAAATATACCGAGAACAGGCACAATCACAACATACATAGCTGTTATAAACGCTGTTTTTCCGGCTCCCGTATCACCTATACCTGTTTGCTGAAGAATTGTTGCCATCGAAAGTATAATACCGCAAACAATTCCGGAACTCAAAAGCTTTTTAAAATATATTTTATCCTTAAAAACAGATTTTTTCCTTCCTACTTTTCTTTTCAAAAAAACTACCACTGTAAGAAAAACGGCGGCAATCACAGAGCGCAGAGCTGTTGTAGTGAACGGACCTATATGCTCCGAGCAAACACTTTGCGCGACAAAAGCTGTCCCCCATATCATTGCTGAAATAAACGCGCATACGTTTTGTTTTAAATATTTCATAACAAATCCCTCTCTGTATTAAGAAAATGCCGATAGTATTTTTATTTATATCAGCCCAAACAAAAGCACGCATAAATTTTAACACATTTTTCTGCGCAAATCAAGTATTTCGACTTAATTTATTGACTTTTTTTACATGTTGTGATAAAATCTTCTTAAAAGGGAGGTTTTTGTATGAATATCGCGCTTGTACTTGCATTTCTTTTTTGCATAGGAAGTCTGCTCGGCTGGTGTCTTGAGCTCTTTTACAGACATCTTGTGCTTTCAAAAGATAAAGGAGTGTCAACCTGGATAAATCCCGGCTTTCTGGTAGGACCATGTCTCCCAATTTACGGTTTTGGGCTATGCGTCCTATATCTTCTCGCAAATCTCGAAAAATATTCCTTTATTGAAAATCATGTATTGAACAAATTGATTTTATTTGTTGCAATGGCAGTATTTATGACGCTTATAGAATATATCGCCGGTATAATTTTTATAAAAGGTATGAACGTAAAGCTTTGGGATTACAGCGACCGCAAGGGAAATATTCAAGGGATTATTTGCCCTCTGTTTTCCTTTTTCTGGGCGCTTCTTGGAGCGGGATACTATTTTTTTGTTCATCCGCACATTTTAAATGCCCTCACCTGGCTTTCAAAAAACCTTACATTTTCATTTTTTATAGGAATGTTTTTTGGAATATTCACAATAGATTTTATATTTTCCGCGAATCTTCTCGTAAAGATAAAAGCTTTTGCCGAGGATAATCAGATTGTTATCCGCTACGAAGGACTTAAAGAAACTGTCCGCCGCACCCGGGAAAGGCAAAAACGAAAAGCGAATTTCCTTTTTGCTCTTTACTCTGAAACACCTTTTGCGGAGCAGCTTAAAAGCTATCTTGAAAAGGAACGTGAACTTGCTTCAAAAATAAAATCAGAAATTTCAAAAAGAAAAAACAAATAAACTTTTTATTTAAAACCGGACTAAAAAATCCGCCCGGTTTTTTTAGTCGTTTCCCTATTGCCATTAAGGCTAAAAAAGTGTGATTATCATATCAGCTTGTTTATTTCTTTTTTCAGTCTTGAAATTATGCGTTTTTCAAGCCTTGAAATATAAGACTGTGAAATACCCAGCATGTCGGCAACTTCTTTTTGAGTCTGCTCTTTTTGACCTCTGAGTCCGAAACGCATTTCCATTATTTTTCTTTCTCTCTCACCCAAACGTGAAATTGCGCTGTAAAGAAGCTGGCGATCAGTCTCTTCTTCAATGTTTTTACTTATCACATCGTGTTCTGTACCGAGAACATCTGAAAGCAAAAGCTCATTTCCGTCCCAATCGGTATTAAGCGGCTCATCAATTGATATTTCATTATGCTTTCCGTTGTTTTTACGAAGATACATAAGTATTTCATTTTCAATACATCGTGATGCGTAGGTCGCAAGTTTAATTTTTTTTTCGGCTTTAAAAGTATTAATTGCTTTTATAAGTCCTATTGCCCCGATAGAAACCAAATCCTCCGTACCCACGCCGCTTGATTCAAATTTTTTTGCTATATATACAACAAGCCGAAGATTTCTTTCAATTAATATTTGTCTCACTTCATCTCCATTGTCGGATAATCTTGCTATAAGCTCCGCTTCCTCTCTTGGCTCAAGCGGCGGAGGCAAAATATCGTTACCGCCGACATAATATATGCCTCCGGTATCCTTTTTTGAAAAAAGCTTATGTATCAGCTCCGATACTATTTTTGCAAGTCCCTTCATTTTTTGCTCAAATCCTTTCTTCCGCCGTGTTTTCCCGGCTTATCATAAGCGGACTTATCAGCCCGTCCGCTTCACTGCTTATTTTTATATTTGTTGCCGCAACAAAACATTCACATTCAATTTTTTTGCCCTCACTGTCATTTATAACAGTACGCTCCGGTTTAAATCCAAGCATTGCTCCGCAAGGCTTATCTATAGTTTTATACGGAATTAACCGTAAAAGCGGTGTTTCGTTTTTTATAAGCTTATCAAAAATTTTTTTTTGCACTATACAAACAGGTAATCCGCTTAAAGGTTCTGTAAGTACGTTACCCGTGTCTGTGATTGCCGTAAAGCTTACAGAATTTTTACCCAAATACATACTAACCACTGCGTAACTCGCGTATTGCCGTCTTATTTTTTTTATAAGAGCGCTTAAAGTCTTTACTACATAATATGCTGCCACGGCACCGAAAATAAGCATTCTTACGCTTTCGTCAAAATACACACTGCCGTTTGATATAAAAGCTTTGCCATTTATAAAAAGCAAAAATATTACTCCACCGCATAAAAATGTTACAACATAAAATATAACAAAAGTTCGCGCAAAAGCTTTTTTGTTTTCAAAACCAAATGCTGTAAAAATCATTGCTGTCGAAATTGCGATATTTATTACTGCTGATGTAAAAAAGCTTAAATTCACAAAAAAAATAAACGTTGCAGGCAAGCCGCCGATAACAGCAGCAAACGCGGTTCTTATTTTTTTTGTTTTTTTATGTATAAAAAGCGATGTCATTTTTATGAGCAACAAATCCATAAAAAAATTTACGGCAAAAAGCACATCCGCGTAAACTGTAATCATTTTTTCACTTCCGAGCAAGCTTTATCACTATTATTATACACCTTAAAAAGAGAAAAAAATGTAAAAACATAAGACCTAAAATTTTTTATTTTTCACCTATTGATTTTTATGTCGAATTATGTTAGAATATGTATATATAATTGATTGGGGATATACTTATGAAAAAACAAAATGAAAGCATAAAAGAAAAAATTATTACTTTTATAAAGAGCAAATCTTTTGTTATATACTGCTTTATCATTTGCGCAGCTTTATATTTTATCAGTATGGCAGGACAGAACTATAAAAGTGAATATACGTCTTTCTCCGATGAATATTCGACAGAACATAAAGAAAACTCAAAAATAACCGTATATGTTACCGGCGAAGTGCTAAATCCCGGTCTTTATCAGGTTGATCTTAATTCGAGAGCCTCAGCGGCAATCGAAGCAGCCGGTGGTATGACCGAAAAAGCCGACGCGGAAGGCGTAAATATTGCTAAAATCTTAAAAGACGGCGACCAGGTAAAAGTCCCCGCCATAAAAAGCAGCAATTACAAATCAACATCATATTCAAAGAAAAGCACGTTAAAAAGCGCGTCGAAATCTTCTTCTTCCGCGGCAAAGAAAAGCAGTGCAAAAACTGCTTCCTCGCCCACGCCGGTTACAGAAACCGCCGATACGGAAGCTGCGCCGGAGCCCGAACAAACACTTATCAGCCTGAATTGCGGCAATGCGGCACAATATATGAGGGTCAGCGGAGTTACGGCGGAAATCGCCGCGAATATCATAGATTATATCAATACTTACGGCGGTTTTGACAGTGTTGATGAGCTTCAGTTTGTTAAAGGTATAGATATTTCTCTCTACAACAAAATCAAAGATTTCTTTACAGTATGATTTTATATAATTTTTTTCAAAAAAGACTGTACTTTTTTAAAAAAATAGTATATAATAGTATATAATTTATAACAAATATTTTGAAAGGCGGAAAAAAAATGTATGATGTAAAAAAAGGTTATGAGGTGGCTAAAGAGTTTTATGCAAGATACGGCATTGATACCGATAAAATGCTTGAAATCTGTGACAGCACTCCTCTTTCTATTCACTGCTGGCAGGGCGATGACGTTAATGGCTTTGAAAAAAAAGAAGGCGGTCTTACCGGTGGTATTCAAACAACCGGAAATTATATGGGCAAAGCAAGAAATCCCGAAGAACTCCGCGCTGACCTTGATTTTGCTATGAAATACATTCCCGGCGAAAAAAAGATTAATATTCACGCAAGCTATCTTGAAGCGGATACTTTTGTTGACAGAAATGAAATTGAGCCGAAGCATTTTGAAAATTGGGCAAATTGGGCTGTTTCCCGTGGTATAGGCATTGATTTTAATCCTACATATTTTTCTCACCCGAAGAGTAATAACGGTACTCTTTCCGCTGCAAATGACGATGTTCGCAGATTTTGGATTGAACACGGAATCCGCTGCCGTAAAATAGGAGAATATTTTTATAAAAAAACAGGCAAAACCTGTGTTATAAACCATTGGACTCCGGACGGCGACAAAGAATTTCCGATTGACACAATAGGTCCGAGACTTCGCCTTAAAGACAGTTATGATAAAATTTTTGAAGCAACAAAAGACGTTGAAGGCGTTATGGACGGTATTGAATCAAAGGTGTTCGGCATCGGAGCAGAAAGCTTTACGGCAGGTTCGCATGAGTTTTGTATGGGCTATGTATTAAGCAAAAAATCCGACCACATCATTCTTACTCTTGATACAGGTCATTATCATCCGACAGAAACGGTTTCCGCAAAGCTTGCTTCTGTCTATACTTTCTTAAATCACGTACTTTTACATGTTTCAAGACCTGTACGCTGGGATTCCGACCACGTTGTTGCTTTTGATGATGAAACGAGAGCCATTATGGAAGAACTTGTACGTCTTGACAAGCTTAAAGACACATATATAGCAACTGATTTCTTTGATGCTTCGATAAATCGTACCGCCGCATGGATAATCGGTCTCAGAAACACAAGAAAAGCTATCCTTGCTGCGCTTTTACAGCCTGTATCGCTTATGAAGGATTTGGAAGCAAAAGGAGATGTCAGCGGCAGACTTGCTGTATCTCAGGAATTTAAAGCAGCTCCGTTTTCTCTTGTATGGGATTATTATTGCCAGCAGCAGGATGCGGGTGTTGGACTTGAATGGCTTGAAGATGTACGCACATATGAAAAAGATGTGCTTTCAAAGAGATAATTCCTCTATAAAAATAAAAATTTTTAAAATTTTTCCTAAAATACCTTGACAAAATTGCAATTTTCGGTTATAATTGTAATGTTATTTTGCTGTGTATGATATACAGCAACATAATTCTATTAAGAAAAAACGCCGAAAGGCTTTGAAAAATTCGAGGAGGTGTCAATATGTTAAGAACATACCAGCCCAAGAAAAGACAGAGAAGTAAAGAACACGGCTTCAGAAAACGTATGGCTACCAAAAACGGCAGAAAAGTCCTTGCCAGAAGAAGGTTAAAAGGCAGAAAAGTTTTATCTGCATAATCGTTTGATGTATGATAAGCGGGTTTTACCCGCTTTTTCTACTTAGCTTATGTCACTGTCTGTTGTTTTCCGAAAGGACGGTTAGTATGAAAAAAACGCTTTCCATAACGAGAAACACGCTTTTTAAACGTCTTTATTCAAAAGGTAAAAGCGCCGCAAATCACGAGCTTGCGCTTTATATTCAAAAAAGCAACGCTCCCGTAAACAGACTTGGCATAACGGTAAGTACAAAGCTTGGAAACGCGGTTATACGTAACCGTACAAAAAGACGCATAAAAGAAGCTTACAGAAGAATTGAAAACCTTTTGCCTTCGGGATATAATTTTGTTATTGTCGCAAGATTCGGCGCAATAAATAAAAAAAGCACCGAACTTGAACATTCCATAATTAAGCTTCTGAAAAAAACCGATGTAAAGGTGAACGAACAATGAATAAGCCTATTATTTTATTAATACGGTTTTACAGGCGTTTTCTTTCCCCTTTAAAACTTCATTCATCATGCCGGTTTTATCCGACTTGTTCGCAGTACGCCATAATATGCTATGAAAGATTTAATTTTTTTAAAGCATCGTGGCTTACTTTAAAGCGTCTTTTAAAATGCAATCCGTTTTGCGAGGGCGGTATAGATTATCCGCCCGAATCAAAAAAAAGAGGTGAATAATATGGGCTCAATTTTTGACGCGCTTTACAGCGCGCTTGGTTGGCTTATGGAAATAATATACAGCGTTGTGAAAAATTATGGCGTTTCCATAATTATTTTTACGCTTCTTACAAAGGCTATCCTTTTTCCGCTGAATTTAAATCAGCAAAAATCTGCCGCAGGGATGCAGAAAGTTAAGCCTCTGCTTGATGAGGCTCAAAAAAAATACGCAAACAACAAAGAAAAACTCAGTGAAGAAACCATGAAAATATATAAGGAAAACGGTATAAATCCTGCCGGAGGCTGCTTGCCGCTTCTTATCCAATTACCTTTCATCTGGGCTCTTTACAGAATTATTCAGCAGCCATATACCTATATACTGCACTGGAACGCGGATAAATTCGCACAATACGGCATAAAATTTGCGAACAAAAATGAAATGCGTCAGGAAATTCAGTTTGTTGCCGCAAAGATAAAAGAAGGCGTGCTTACAAATCCTCTTAACTTTAAATTTCTCGGTATGGACCTTTCGGAAACTCCCGATATTCATAAATTCGGTCCTCTTTGGGCTATCCCCGTGCTTGCTGCAGCGCTTACTTTTGCGCAAAGCAAGCTGATGTTTATAGGTCTTTCAAAGGAAGAGCTTGAACTCAGAAAAACAAAAAAAAATAAGCCCGAAAACACGAGGCCACCTCGTCCAGGTGAAAAAGATCCCTCAAATACCGAAGCTATGACAAACAATATGATATATTTTATGCCGCTTATGACACTTTGGTTTACCTTTATTTTACCGGCAGGTATAGGGCTTTACTGGATTACCGGCAGTGCCGTTCAGATACTTCTTACTTATGTATCGAACAAATATATTGTACCAAAAATGAAAACAAATACAAAAGGAGGAAAATCTGATGACATTGAAGCAGTCAGAACAAAGCTCAGAGAAAAGCGCAAAGACTCTTGAAGAAGCTGTTAATCTGTGTGTCGAAGAACTTGGTGTTCCAAAGGAAGACCTTGAAATAGAAGTTATTGACGAAGGAAGTCGTGGATTTCTCGGCATAGGCGGCAGAGATGCCGTTGTAAGAGCAACCGCTAAATTTAATATAGGAAATATCGCAAAAAGGTTCATTGATGGAATTATTGGTCCCATGGGGCTTGATGTTGAATATGATGTAGACATAGACGGAAACAATCTTACAATTAATCTTCTTGGTGAAAATATGGGAATATTAATCGGCAGACGAGGCGAAACCCTTGACGCGATTCAATATCTCACAAGCCTCGCCGTAAACAAATACACAAAGGATTACACAAAGGTTGTTGTTGATACCGAAAATTATAAAAGCAAGCGTCAAGATACCCTTAGAAAGCTTGCAAAACGTATTGCGAGTCAGGTTATAAAAACCAAAAAAGATATAACACTTGAGCCGATGAATCCAAACGAAAGAAGAATTATCCATTCTACACTTCAGTCAAACAGGCTTGTTTATACCTATTCTACAGGCGACGAACCAAACAGGCGCGTTGTTATCAGCCTTAAAGAAAACAAAAAAGATTAATAAAAATGCTAAAAACGGAGGCGTAAAACCTCCGCTTTTTTTATAACTATTGCTCTGATTAAATTATATATAAATTAATCAAGCGAAAAATCCTCAGGTGAAAAATCTTTCTCTATATTTCTCTTTTTTTTAGGTCTTGCAATAAGAAGATTTTTTTTATATTTTTTACAATAACCGTTTGCGGAAACAATTCCGTGTTTTGCGCAAAGCACATCACCGTTTATGCTGCCGCTTCTGCCGTAAACACAGTCAAAGCAGCTTCCTTCGGGCAAAATTTCCGACTCTTTACGGAATGAAAAAATACCCATTCTGCTTCCTCCTTTACCTGTCTTCACGAAAATATGAAAGACCGAGGCTTGCCGGCGGCTGATTTTCTTTTTTATTGCGTATGCTGGTAATTATAAGAACAATTATTGTAACAACATACGGCAAAGTTTTAACAAGCTCAACAGCCTGTACAGAAATATTTGACATATATATAGGCACAACATAAAGACCGCCGAATAAAATAGAGCCGAGTATGCTTATATCCGGCCGCCATATAGCGAAAATAACAAGCGCAATCGCAAGCCAGCCACGGTCACCAAACGCATTGTTCGACCAAGAGCCGTTAGCGTAATCCATAACGTAATAAAGACCGCCGAGTCCGGCAATCATACTGCCTATGCAGGTTGCGAAGTATTTATATTTTGTCACGCTTATACCGGCTGCGTCCGCTGTTGCAGGACTTTCCCCGATTGAGCGAAGATGCAGCCCGATTCTTGTTCTGCGTAAAATAAATGTACATATAAGTTAAATAATTATTGCCGTATATGTTAAAAAGCCATATGAAAGAACAATATCTCCGAATAAGCCGAGTTTACCGGCAAACGGCAAAGTCATTTTAAAAGCATTACTTGTACGGCTTAAAGAGATTGACGGAATATCACTCTTTGTAAGCGTTATAAGAGAGCCTCCGAAAAAGTTACCTATACCTATACCAAAGGTAGTAAGCGCAAGCCCTGTAACGTTCTGATTCGCGCGCAGTGTTACCGTTAAAAAACAATATATAAGTCCCATAATAAGTGAGCCAATAAGGCAAGACATAAGTGTAATGGCAATAGCGGCAAAAGGATTTATATTTGCTGTACTTTGTTCATACATAAACGCTCCGGCTACGCCGCTTATCGCGCCAACGTACATAATACCGGGTATGCCAAGATTAAGGTTTCCCGATTTTTCTGTCAATATTTCACCTGTCGAGCCAAGCAAAAGCGGTATTCCCTGCATTACGGCACGTTTAATAATTACAGAAATCATTTTGCTGCCTCCTTGTTGCTGTTTTTACTTAACTTTAACTTATAATTAATAAAAAATTCACTTCCGATAATAAAGAAAATTATTATTCCTGTTATAATATCGGA
Organism: uncultured Ruminococcus sp.; assembly: GCA_902784805.1. Taxonomy (GTDB): domain Bacteria; phylum Bacillota; class Clostridia; order RUG12999; family RUG12999; genus RUG12999. The sequence goes on from CACZWD010000004.1 coordinate 50,581, forward strand.
AAACGAATCGTTAAGCCTATATACTTCCGATATTTTCGAAGCTCCCTTCTCAAGAAAAACAATCAGAAATGATGTAAATACCATAAATATTGGGTCAAATTTCGCAAGCCATGAAACCATTATTGCTGTAAAGCCTCTGCCTCCGGCCGTTGAGGATTTTAGCGAATGGTCTGTTCCCGCAACAAGTAAAAGTCCCGCAATGCCGCATATAGCTCCCGAAATCAGCATTGTGCGAAGAATTATCTTTTTCACGTCTATTCCTACATATCTTGCCGTGTTCGGGCTTCCGCCAACAACAGCAATTTCATAGCCCTGCTTTGTATATTTAAGATAAATAAACATCGCAATCGTAAGTACAGCGACAACAATTATGTTAAGCATATATTTTTGTCCGCCAATTACGGGAAGCCGCCCAAATTCAAGCACGCGCGGCGTACCGGAGCCTTTTGGAACGGACCATATGAATGTAAAATACGAAACAATCTGTATGGCAACATAATTCATCATAAGCGTAAAAAGCGATTCGTTTGTTTCCCAATTAGCTTTAAAAAACGCCGGAATAAAACCCCATACCGCGCCCGCAACTATACTTGCCGCAACCATAACAACAATTAAAAGCGGTGTCGGAAGCTTATTCCCGAGGAAAATCATACATACCTCTGTCGCAAGTCCGCCGATAAGAACCTGACCTTCCGCGCCGAGATTCCAGAATTTCATTTTAAAGGCAGGCGTAACTGCAAGCGATACGCAAAGAAGTATAGCAACATTCTGCAAAAGATTCCATATTCTGCGGCTTGTGCCGAAAGCGCCTTCAAACATTGTTATATATACATTTATAGGGTTAAGCCCGGTCAATGCGAGAGTAACAAACCCACAGACAATAAGCGCGGCAAGTATAGCGGCGGCTCTTATTGTCCATGCTTTCCACCATACTATCGTGTTTCGCTTTGATATATGAAATAACGGTTCGTAAGCTTTTTTAGTCATGGTTTGCCTCCTCTTCTTTTTCTTCTTCAAAGGAAGATTTTGTCATAAGCAGCCCGATTTCTTCTTTTTTTGCGGTCCTTCCGTCAACAATTCCTGATACCTTGCCTCCGGCAATAACAAGAATACGGTCACACAGCTCAATAAGAACGTCCAAATCCTCACCGACAAAAATAACCGCAGTGCCTTTTTCCTTTTGTTCATTTAAAAGGTTATATATCATATAAGACGAGTTAATATCAAGCCCTCTTACAGGATAGGCTGCCATAAGTACTGTCGGAGCGGAAGAAATTTCCCTTCCGACAAGGACCTTCTGAACATTGCCGCCCGAAAGCTTTCTTACGGCGGTACTTGTACTCGGAGTAACAACCTCGAGCTTTTCGACAACCGTATCCGCAAGATTTTTCGGAGCTTTGCGTTCAAGAAAAGCCGTATTGCCTTTTTGATAGCTTCTGAGCATCATATTGTCTATGATATCCATATTTCCCACAAGCCCCATACCGAGCCTGTCTTCCGGAACAAAAGCAAGACGGACACCCATATCTCTTATCTGAATCGGTGTTTTATTACGCAAATCTTCTTCTTGGTTTGTTTTGGGGTCAACATAAACTATTTTACCTTCCGCAATAGGCTGAAGTCCCGCAATTGCCTCAAGAAGCTCTCTTTGTCCGCTGCCCGCAATGCCCGCGATACCAAAAATTTCTCCTGCCCGAACGCTGAATGATACATTGTCAAGAAGCGTAATATCATCACGGTTTTTACAGCTAAGGTTTTCAACCTTCAAACGCTCGATATCACTCTTAGGCTCGCTGCGGCTGATATTTAATTCAACCTTCTTACCGACCATCATTTCGGTAAGCTGCGCCTCATCGGTTTCTGCGGTATTTACCGTACCGATATATTCACCCTTGCGAAGCACGGCAACGCGGTCGGATATTGAAAGCACTTCATGAAGCTTATGAGTTATTATTATAATTGCCTTACCGTCATCACGCATCTTTCTCAGAATTTTAAAAAGCTTAACCGTTTCCTGCGGAGTAAGAACGGCAGTCGGCTCATCAAGAATTAAAATATCGGCGCCGCGGAAAAGCACTTTAATAATTTCAACGGTCTGTTTTTCGGAAACCGACATTTCATATATTTTTTTGGATGGGTCAATATCAAAGCCATATTGTTCGCTTATATCTTTTATCTTCTTTGAATAGCGTTTCATACTGAACTTTTCTTTATCCTCAAGCCCCAGAACGATATTTTCGGCTGCGGAAAAAACATTTACCAGCTTAAAATGCTGATGAATCATACCTATTTTATAATCAAACGCGTCTTTCGGCGAATTTATGTGAACCTCTTTACCGTCAATAAATATTTCACCGCTGTCTGGGAAATATATACCGGAAATCATATTCATAAGAGTAGTTTTTCCGCTTCCGTTTTCTCCTAAAACAGAAAGTATTTCTCCCCTGCTTACAGTCAGAGAAATATTTTTATTCGCGGCAATGCTGCCAAAACTTTTTGAGATATTTTTCAGCTCTATTGCGGCAATGCTGTCCAAGTTCAGCCCCTCCTTTTAAAAATGGTTTTTGTTTTAAAAAGAATACACAAAAATTTTACGCACTCTGTTTAAAACAAAAAAACGAATACAGGCGGAGCTGCTATGCTCCGCCTATTTTCCGTTTGTTTAAATATTAAAACATCTCATTAAGAAGTGTAATTCCGTCGATCCTAAGGTCAAAGTACGGAGCCGAGCGTTTTTCGGACTCATGGAAATATCCGTCCTTTATAACCTCTGTATCGGGAGTATAAGCTTCATCGGTATCAACATCTGCCTGATAGCTGTCAAGCTTATTGCCTTCAACTGTGAATGTATCGGTATTGAATACATGAAGCGTTCCCGCAACAAGCTCTGCTTTTGCGGCTTCAATAGCTTCTTTTGTACCTTCGGCAGCGGCCTTATCATTGATATCAGTAAGAACAACAGAGCCTGCTTCGATACCTTCGCACCAATCAAACGGAATTTCTTTACCGTCAAGGTATGAATTTACAACAAATTCATAGTAAGGTGTCCAGTCAATTCTTGAAGA
>CACZWD010000005.1 GCA_902784805.1 uncultured Ruminococcus sp.
ATTTTATCCGCTTTTATAAATGACCCGCTTGTAACATGTTCCGTGAGTGACGCTGAAAAATTGTTTTATGAAATGTGTGAAAACACAAAGAAATATCTTACAGATTACAAATTTCTATATTAAAAATGAACGGAGCGTGCAGTAATGAAAGAAAGAATCATTCAGTTTGGCGAGGGCGGTTTTCTTCGCGGTTTTGCGGATTGGATGCTGCAAACAGTAAATGAAAAGACAGATTTTGGCGGTAAAGTTGTTGTAGTTCAGCCGATAGAAAAAGGTATGTGCGATATACTTACTGCACAAGGCTGCAAATATACGCATATCTGCAGAGGTCTGGAGGGCGTTGAAACAAAGAAAATAGATGTTATTTCAAGATGCGTAAAGCCTTATGATGATTTTGACGGATATTTGAAATTAGCCGAAAATCCTGATTTCCGCTTTGTTATTTCAAATACAACAGAAGCGGGCATCTGCTTTGATGAAAACGATAAAATAACGGACAAGCCCGCAAAAACATTTCCCGCAAAGCTTACACAGCTGCTAAAAAAACGCTTTGATTTAAAGTTTGACGGATTTGTTTTTCTTCCTTGTGAGCTTATTGACAAAAACGGCGAAAACCTTAAAAAATGTGTTTTAAAGTATGCGGATTTATGGGATTTTGGTGAGGATTTTAAAAATTGGATTGAGAAAGAGAATATTTTCTGCAATACTCTCGTTGACCGCATAAACACAGGCTACCCAAAGGATGAGGATACGGGAATTGACGACAAAATGCTCAACACCTCCGAGTATTTCCACTTATGGGTAATAGAAGGGCATAAGGATTTATTCAAAGAAATTCCTTTTGACAAATGCGGTCTTAATGTGATTTTAACCGATAACCTTGAAATGTACCGCACAAGAAAAGTGAGAATATTAAACGGAGCGCATACCTCGCTTGTGCCATATGCTCTTCTTAACGGTTTTGATACCGTCAAATCATGTATGGACGATGAAAAAATGCTGGCGCATATCAAGGCTTGCGTGTATGATGAAATCATACCGACACTTGACTTGCCGAAAGAGGAGCTTGTGGAATACGCCGATAATGTATTAAAGCGCTTTGCGAATCCGTATATAAAGCATTATCTTTCCTCAATAGCGCTTAATTCGGTAAGCAAATTCAAGGTGAGAGTTTTGCCGTCCATTACGGAGTATATAAAAAGGTATAACAAAATACCAAAAACGCTGATTTTCTCTTTTGCAAAGCTAATTGATTTTTACAGGACAGATATGACAAATGACGATAAAGAAATTTGCGCTTTTATGAAAACCGCGGCAGTAAAAGAAATACTTGCGAATGTTAAGCTTTGGGACGAGGATTTATCGTATCTTACGGATGAGGTAGAAAAATATGTTAATAAATAAGCTCGATAATGTTGAGGTTAACCTTAATAACGGTCATAAATACGCGGTTCGTGACATAAAAAAAGGTGAAAATATAATAAAATACGGTCAGCCGATAGGGCACGCCACGGAAAACATAAAAAAAGGCGGGCATGTCCATTCGCATAATATGAAAACAAATCTGTCCGGAGTGCTTGAATATACCTATGAGTCTTATGAGGATAAAACAGAATATATAAAATCCGATAAGACGTTTATGGGTTATATCCGTGAGGATGGAAATGTGGGTATTAGAAATGATATTTGGATTGTGTGCACAGTGGGCTGTATAAACAAATCCGCCGAAAAAATCGCGAGACAGACAGGCGCGAAATGCGTTACGCACCCGTTTGGCTGTTCGCAGCTTGGTGATGACCACAAAACAACGCAGCTTATTTTAAGGGGGATTGTAAAAAATCCAAATAGCGGCGGTGTGCTTGTTATGGGGCTTGGCTGTGAAAATAACAACATACCCGAATTTAAAAAGGTGCTTGGAAATATAAACGAAAGCCGGGTAAAATTTCTGATTGCGCAGGAAACAGAGGACGAAATTTCCGCAGGTGTAAAGCTTGTAAAAGAGTTGCAGGAAAATGCCGCAAAGGACAAAAGAGTTTCTGTGCCGCTGTCAAAGCTTAAAGTCGGGCTTAAATGCGGAGGCAGCGACGGGCTTTCGGGCATAACGGCAAATCCGCTTGTAGGAAGGTTTTGTGACAGATTAACGTCATATGGCGGAATGTGCGTTTTAACCGAAGTGCCGGAAATGTTCGGTGCTGAACATCTTTTAATGAAGCGCTGCGTGGATAAAGGGGTTTTTGATAAAACCGTTATGCTTATAAATAACTTTAAGGAATATTTTACAAGGCATAATCAGGTTATATACGAGAATCCTTCTCCCGGCAATAAAGAAGGCGGAATAACAACCCTTGAAGAAAAATCGCTCGGCTGTGTACAAAAGGGCGGGCTTGCGGCTGTTACGGACGTGCTTGATTACGGCGATACTGTAAGCAAAAGCGGGCTTTCACTCCTTAACGGACCGGGTAACGATATAGTGGCTATTACAAATCTTTTGGCTGCGGGCGTCAATATGATACTCTTTACAACGGGCAGAGGAACGCCTGTGGGAACCTTTGTGCCGACTGTGAAAATATCGACAAACAAGAGCCTTGCCGAAAAGAAAAAAAGTTGGATTGATTTTGACGCGAGTGGGCTTATCGAAAAGGATTTAACAGACGAATTTACAGATTTCATCATAGAGGTGGCAAACGGCAAAAAAACCAAAAATGAAGAAAACGGATATGAAGAAATATCAATTTTTAAGGACGGAGTTGTACTGTAAGCTTTTTTATGTAAATTTAATTTTTACATATTCTTTGCTAAAAAATTAAAAATTTGCCGGAGTTTACTCCGCACTCCGGCAGACTTCATAAATATCATCAAAGGAAACAGTATTTTTTACAATTGTAACGGTACGCTTTATTTTATTAATCTGCGTAACAATCCCTTCGCATGAAATATAATTTCCGTCTGAATAATAAATAAGCTTAACTTGTACGCCTTTTTTGAGCAGATTAAGTTTAGCAGAAAGTTCCTCTGCACTTTCGGATGAAAGCTCTGCTTTTGGAATATAAACTTTTTCTCTTTCACGGAGCGCTTTGTTTAGCCCAGAAAGCGGTGAGAACGGCGCAAATTGCTTTGCCCGTTCGCTTATTGGCATTTTTTCTCTTTTTTTATTATTCACCTGTTTTGTGTCCTCCTATCTGTCTGTTCCTTTCAAGACCTGTTGCGCTTTTTTTAAGATCAATACCTTTAAAAACAGCGTTTTTACCATAATTTTTTTTTATATCTATAAGCGCTTTTTGGAGTGACTTGCTTTTTTCAAGTTTTTTGTTTTTTTCTTCAAAAAGGCTTAACTGATATATTTCGCTGCCTTCCTTAACAACATTGTTACAGCAAATAGTTATTCTACGTATATCAAAAGCGGGATCAACAATTTTTTCATAAAGCTCCGCAGCCTTCTTTACCCAAACAGTATATAAATTTGTTGGAGAGTTTATTGATAATGTACCGTGCGCGGCGGACATTTTAAGAGAGTTTGAATAACCTATCGTAAGTGTGACGGATTTTGTTTCAAGCTCTTTGTCGGCCATTTCAAGGCAAAGAGAATCCATCATTTCTTTAACAATGGTTTTACCGTCGTCATAATTATAGTCGCGCATTAATACTTGACCTGAAGTAAGGCAGTTTGTCTTTGATTTGTATGCTTTTATATCTGCAATAGTTGTGGGCTCAACGCCCCATGCGTGATCAATCAAAAGCTCCGCGTCAATGCCAAACTTGTCGTATATTAAATCTTCATTTGCTTTTGCAAGATCACCCATGGTGTATATACCAATGCTTTCAAGCCTTTTTGCTGTGCCTAAGCCTATGCGCCAAAAATCGGTAATCGGTCTGTGATTCCATAAAGTTTTTCTGTAAAGCTCCTCGTCGAGATATCCTATGAAATCGGTAGAATGTTTTGCTGTTATATCGAGAGCAATTTTAGCGAGATACATATTTGTTCCTATACCACAGGCAGCGCAGATTCCAAGCCTATTTTTCACCTCATTTATAAGCCTCATTCCAAGGTCCTTCGGGGTGGCGGAATATAGAGAAAGATAATCCGTAACGTCTATAAAGACTTCATCAATGGAATAAACATGAATATCTTCTTTTGCTATATAATTAAGGTAAACAGAATATATTTCGGCGGCATAATCAATATATAGTTTCATTCTGGGCGGCGCGATTACATAATCAATATTTTTTGGTATTTCAAACACTCGGCAACGGTTTTTTACGCCAAGCTTTTTAAGGGCAGGACTTACCGCCAGGCAGATTGTTTTGTTTGTCCTTTCAGGGTCGGCAACAACAAGTTTCGCAGTCATAGGATCAAGCCCTCGTTCAACGCACTCGACCGAGGCATAAAAGCTTTTAAGGTCAATACATAAGTAAATTTTCTGTTTCATAGCCATATCTCCATAAGTATACTGATTATATTGTATCATATTTTTTTTGTTTACGCAAGACGTTTGGTGTAGTATTTGTTTTTTAACGATTATAAGAAACGCATTAAAAATGTGAGTTTTGATATATAAAAATTATCATTAAAAACCTTTACAAATTAATAAATATATGCTATACTTTAAGATAGTTTGATAGATAAATTTATTGTGTTAGATTGCATAAACTGTAAAAAGAAAACGGACGTTTGAAAATATAAATATTTAAGGATGGTGTTGTACTGTGAGTATAATAAATGAAAATTTTATGTTAAAAAACAAGGTGGGAAAAAGACTTTACTATGATTATGCCGAAAAGCTTCCGATAATTGACTATCATTGTCATATATCCCCGAAAATGATAGCGGAGGATTACAGCTTTAACGACGCGTATGAGCTTTTTCTCGGCGGCGACCATTACAAATGGCGTCAGATGCGTTCGTGCGGTATAGACGAAAAGTATATAACGGGTGATGAAGAACCTTTTAAAAAATGGCTTGCTTTTGCCGGAATTATGCCGGGTCTTATAGGAAATCCGCTTTATCACTGGACGCATCTGGAGCTTAAACGATATTTTGACATTGATAAGCTGTTAAACAAGGAAAACGCCGGATATATATGGGATGAAATAAACGAAAGGCTTAAAAGCCCCGGATATACGGTTAAAAGCTTAATTAAAAAATCTGATGTTGAGGTTATCTGTACGACGGATAATCCATACGACAGCCTTGAATATCATAAACAGCTGAAGGATTTTGAAACAAAAGTAATCCCCGCGTTCAGACCCGATTTATATAATTTAAAACCCGACATAACAGAGCGTATGGATTATTTTGCGGAAAACGGCTGTAAGCTTTCCGACCATGCGGTTGACGAAATAAATGATGAAATTATTGAACATCTTGCGTTTTTGGGCGAAGAATACGCGAAAAGAGGCTGGGTATGGCAGCTTCATATCGGCGCTATGAGAAACAATAACACAAAAATGTTTGAAAAGCTTGGCGCCGATACGGGCTTTGACAGCGTAAATGATTTTGAAATAGCGAAAGGTCTTTCAAAGCTTCTTGATACCCTGGAACAAAAGGACGCGCTTCCGAAAACGATACTGTATTGCCTTAACCCGAAGGATAACTATGTTTTAGGTACAATGCTCGGAAACTTCCAGAAAGCGCCCGTAAAAGGGAAAATTCAGTTTGGCTCCGGCTGGTGGTTTAACGATAACCGTGACGGAATGGAGGCGCAGCTGAAAGCGCTTGCAAACCTTGGCGCGCTCGGAACATTCATAGGTATGCTCACAGACAGCCGCAGCTTTGTTTCATATACAAGACATGAATATTTCAGAAGAATTTTGTGCAATCTTCTCGGTGAATGGGTGGAAGGCGGCGAATATCCGGAGGATTATACTTCGCTTAAAGAAATTGTGGAGGGTATTTGTTATAAGAATGCGAAAGACTATTTTAATTTTTAAGGTGAAGTATAAGGAGAGACTGATTTATGGAAAACAAAGTAATCCTGATTTCAATTGACGATATGCGTCCCGACGGGCTTGAACTTTGCAAAAATACATATGTTGATGAGCTTAAAAAAATTGCGTCATATACATTTGGCGCGAGAACGGTTTTTCCGTCTGTCACGCTTCCTTGTCATATGTCAATGTTTCACAGTGTTCCGCCGGAAAGGCACGGTATATTAACAAATACGTATATGCCTCAGGTCAAACCTGTAAACGGTCTTTTTGAGCAAATTAAAAGCGCGGGGAAAACCTCCTGTATGTTTTACGGCTGGGAGCCTTTAAGAGATATATCACGTCCCGGCTCACTTGTCGCCGCAGAATATATGTGGTCATATTCCTTTGAACATACAGACGGCATACTTACAAGGAAAGCCATTGATTACATAAAAAAACGCATCCCGATTTTGTTTTTCTGTATATGGTTGAAACAGACGAAAAAGGCGGGCACGACAGCGGCTGGATGAGTGAAATCTATCTTGAATATATAAGCCACGCTATCAATAATGTAAAAGCGGTTATCGAAGAAACAAAGGGTGAATATTCGGTTATTGTAACTGCTGACCACGGCGGGCATGACAGGGTTCACGGCACGGACATCAGGGAGGATATGATAATACCGATGTTTTTTTACGGGCAGGGTTTTACGCCCGGCAAAGCGCCTGACGGAATAAGTATCCTTGATATAGCACCGACTGTCGCGGATATTATGAAGATTCCCGCGGCAAAAGAATGGGAAGGCAAATCGGTTTTAGGTTAGGAAAAATCAAACAAAAACGAGGCAAGGAGCTTTAATATGGTTATGTGGACTATACTTCGCACGTTTAAGTGAATTTTTTAGATACGCATATTATCCGCTATCTTTGGTTTATTTAATGTTCTTCTTGTAACCTTGCTTGCGATTTTTATGTCCGTATCCGTCGGAAAATCCGAAAATTACAGGTTCTCATTATTATATTTTTTACTTATCGTAACGGTTGGCTTGACTGTTCCTGTCATTATAAAAGGTTTTCATCAATTTGTTTATAAAATTTAAACGTTGTTTTTAAAAGATAAGACCTGTGATGAGATTGCGGAAAAATTAAAGTTGAGTAAAGACGGCGCGCGCCGGAATATTTAAGAAATTGTTGAAAAAGGCGGTTCTAAAAACAAGCATGAAATGCTTGCCGCTGTTGTTGAAAACAAAATGATTGTAACAACGCTTAAAAAATGAAACCGTAAAATGAATTTTAAATAATTAATACTTGATTTTTGACGATATATAGTGTATAATATTAATGTGGAATATTTTACGTATGTGAGATTGTTACAATGAGTAATGAAATTATCGGTCAGGAAAAAATAAAAAATCTTTTCTTTAGTTCGATTAAAAACAAAACGCTTGGTCATTGTTATGCGCTCGAAGGGGAAAAGGGTATGGGTAAAAGCCGCATATCGGAGCTTGTCGGGCAGATGGCTGTTTGTGAAAATCACAATGCCTGCGGTACGTGCAAAAGCTGTGTAATGGCTCAGGCGGGAACACACCCCGATATTGAGCATATTACTCCCGAAGAAGGCAAGAAAACGATTGGCGTTGAGGTTGTAAGGAAAATGATTTCGGGTATTTATATAAGACCGTATGTCGCAGAGAGAAAGGTAATAATAATAAATAATTTTGAGCTTGCGATGCCTCAGGCACAAAACGCGATTTTAAAAGTGCTCGAGGAACCTCCCGAGTATGTTTTGTTTTTGCTTACGGTGTCATCGGAAAAAGATATGCTTGATACTGTAAAATCACGCTGTGTAATGCTGAAAATGCAGCCTTACGGAAAAGCGGAAATTTGCCGGGCGTTAAGTGAAAAAACAAAATTATCACCTGCGGAGATTGAATTTGCCGCAGCGTATTCGGGCGGAAATATAGGCAAAGCGTTTGAAATTTCCGAAAATGAGAATTTTGCCGAAATAAGGCGGGAAGCTATGGACGCGCTTACAGAGCTTATCGATAACGGCAATATAATGCCTCTTGTGAATATTACCGGTAAAGATAAAAGCAGCGATATTGATACTACGCTTGAATGTATCACAAGTTTTTTAAGAGATGTTGCTTTAATAAGAATGGGGCTTAATAGTTCTGTTATAAATATTGATTATACCGAAAAACTTGAAAGGGCGTCAGAAAAAATTATACCGCAAAAGCTGGTAGAGTGTATTCTCATTATTCTTGAAACAAGGAATATTCTAAAAAGAAATATTAATTATAATCTCGCGGTTTCTCATGCCGTGCTTTGCAGCCTTGAAGGACTTTGCAAAGCGGATATACAGAAAGGATAAAAAATGGTTGAAATAGTTGGAGTAAGGTTCAAAAAGGCAGGTAAAACCTACTATTTTGCGCCCGGTAGTTTAAAGCTTAAAAGCGGTGAAAGCGTAATTGTTGAAACCGCGAGAGGAATTGAATTCGGAGAAGTTGCCATTCCGAATAAAGAAATTGATGAAAGCTGTATAAGCACGCCTCTTAAGCCTGTTGTATGCAGAGCAACGGAAGCAGATAAAAAGCAGGTTGAGGAAAACAAAATAAAAGAAAAAAAAGCTGTCCCGATATTTAACGAGAAAGTCGCAAGACATGGACTTGATATGAAGCTTGTAGATGTTGAATATACCTTTGACGGAAGTAAGGTTTCGTTTTTCTTTACGGCAGACGGCAGAGTGGATTTCAGAGAGCTTGTAAAAGATCTTGCTGCTACCTTCCGTACCAGAATAGAGTTAAGGCAGATAGGTGTGCGCGATGAGGCAAAAACTCTCGGAGGCATAGGTATATGCGGCAGAGAATTATGTTGTTCAGGCTTTCTCGGAGAATTTATTCCCGTTTCCATAAAAATGGCAAAGGAACAAAATTTGTCGCTTAACCCCACAAAAATTTCCGGAAACTGCGGAAGGCTTATGTGTTGCTTAAAATATGAACAGGATGCATATGAAAATCTTGGAAAAACAATGCCTCATAACGGTGCGTATGTAAAAACACCGGACGGAAACGGAAACGTTGTCAACGTAAATATTCTTGAGCAGCTTGTTGATGTCAGAATTGAATCAAGCGGAAGTATTAAACAATATACCGGTTCCGAAATCAAAGTAATAAAAAATACGGAGCAGACAATCGATTCCGGTACACTTGAGGAACTGAAAGGTCTTGAAGATTAAACATATATGAGGTTTGTTTGTCGGACCCATTTTATGTATATAAAAAAGGTGCTTGTGGAGGTGAAAACGAATGGCATACTTTATTACTGATGAGTGCATAAGCTGCGGAGCATGTGCTGCAGAGTGCCCGGTATCATGTATATCTGAGGGCGATTCAAAATACGTTATTGACGCTGATGCATGTATATCTTGCGGAAACTGTGCGGATGTCTGTCCTGTAAGCGCTCCTGTTGAGGAATAATTAAAAAAAAGCAAAAGCCGCGGAATTTTATTGTTTCCGCGGTTTTTGCTTTTTTATGATTTGAAAAAGCCATAAAACTTTTGAAAATTTATTATATAATTTATAAAATATACGTTGTTTTGTATTGCTTTTTTAAGAAAAATATGGTAAAATATATTTATACCTTAAATTAAACATTCCTAAAAGGAAGGACCTTAAATGAACAAAAACAGTAAAATTGATATTCTGGGAGTAAAAATAGATAATATTGATATGAATGAGGCGGTAAAAAACGCTGAAACTTTTATGAATGAAGGCGGTTTTCACTGCATTTTTACGCCGAATTCCGAAATTGTTATGTCGGCATATAAAAACGACCGGTTTAAGGAAATAATAAACAGCGCTGATATGCTGACTCCGGACGGAATAGGGCTTGTATATGCCGCAAAAATTTTAAAAAATCCTTTAAAAGAGCGTGTTGCGGGCTTTGACCTTGTAATGAAGCTTTTTGAAAATATTTCAAAAAGCGGTAAAAGAGTTTATTTTTTCGGAAGCGCTCCGGGAGTTGCGGACGAAGCGAAAAAGAAGCTTGAAGAAAAATTTGAGGGAATAAATATTTGCGGTACGGCAAACGGTTATTTTGACGAAAAAAGAGAAAAAGAAATAATTGAGGAAATTAATTTTTTAAAACCCGATTTACTTCTTGTGTGCCTCGGCTCACCAAAGCAGGAAAGCTGGATAACGGAGCATAGAAGCGAGCTTGACTGCCGCCTTGCAATAGGCGTTGGCGGAACACTTGACGTAATCAGCGGTAAAGCGAAAAGAGCGCCCGATATTTTTATAAAGCTTGGTCTTGAATGGTTTTACAGGCTTTTAAAACAGCCCGCGAGAATAGGCAGAATGATGGCGCTTCCAAAATTTTTATTTACAGTTATAGGAAAAAGAATGAAGGGGGATAATAAAAATGCTTAAAGTTGAACTGCTTGCGCACTCGCCAAATCCCGAAAAAATTGTGGCTGCTGCCGCAAAGCTGTGTTATTCATCAAGCTCGATAGACGGAATACTTGATGGGCTTGATGATGAAAAAATTGCAAAATTTGTTGAAATGCTTATGGGGCTTGGACATGAAAGTACGATAGAGCACGTTACGTTTACTTTTGGCATAGAAGGCGTAAGCCGCAGTCTCCTTGCGCAGATTACAAGACACCGTATAGCCTCATATTCGGTTAAATCTCAAAGGTATGTGAATGAAGGACATTTTGAGTTCGTAACTCCGCCCGAAATTGCTAAAAACAAAGAAGCTCTCGCAATTTTCAATAACGCAATGGAGGACGACTTAAAAAAATATAACGAGCTCTCCGATATACTTAAAAAACAGCATATCAAAGAATTAACTGACAGCGGTACGGACGAAGTGACTGCCGCGAAGAAAGCTGAAAAAATGGCGATTGAGGATGCAAGATATGTGCTTTCAAATGCCTGTGAAACAAAAATGGTTGCTACATTCAACGCAAGAAGTCTTTTGAATTTTTTTCATCATCGCTGCTGCGAGAGAGCGCAATGGGAAATAAGAGCGCTTGCTGATGAAATGCTTAAACTTGTTAAAGATGTTGCGCCGACCTTATTTAAGTTTGCCGGTCCGCCCTGCATAGGTAAAGGCTGTCCCGAAGGGAAAATGAGCTGCGGTAAAATGGCGGAGAAAAAAGAAAAATATCTTGGGAAATAGGAGATAAATAAAATGCCCGAAAAAATGCTTGTGGTTGACGGTAACAGTATAGTAAACCGCGCTTTTTACGGAGTGCGTATGCTTACAAACAGCAAAGGTATGTTTACAAACGCCATATACGGCTTTTTAAACATACTGAACAAATATCTTGAAAGCGAAAACCCCGACTATATATGCGTTGCTTTTGATGTTAAGCATCCGACCTTTCGCCATGAAAAATACGCTGAATATAAAGCGGGCAGAAAGGGTATGCCGGAGGAGCTTCATATGCAGATGCCTGTTTTAAAGGAAGTTCTCGGAGCAATGAATATAAAAATGCTTGAGCTTCCCGGCTTTGAAGCAGATGATATTTTAGGAACAATATCATCAATGTGTGAAAAGGACGGTATAATATGCGATGTTGTAACGGGCGACAGGGACGCTTTACAGCTTGCAAGTGATACAACAAAGATTTTTTTAACTTCAACAAAAGGCGGCAACACGGTTACAGATGTAATTGACAGAGAACGGATTAATGAACGTTTTGGTATAACGCCTTCACTTATTATTGACGCGAAAGGGCTTATGGGTGACAGCTCGGATAATATTCCGGGTGTTGCGGGAATAGGCGAAAAGACGGCTTTTTCGCTTGTTAAAGATTACGGAAGTCTTGAAAATATTTATGAACATATAGACGAAATAAAAGGAAAGCTCAGAGAAAAGCTTGAAGCCGATAAGGAAAGCGCGTTTTTCAGCCGTGAGCTTGCGACTATATGCAGAAACGCTCCGATTAATGCCTCGCTTAACGATTGTAAAAAGCTTCAGCCCGATAATAAAAAACTCCGTGAGCTTCTTACCGGGCTGGAATTTTCCGAAATGCTTAAAAAGCTTTCACTTAATAAAGATACGCCTTCATTTGCGAAAGAGCTTACTGTAGTCATAATAAACGATAAGAACGCTCTGAAAAAAGCCGCTGATGAAATAATTCTTTCGGATGAAAATGCAATAATGTTGTTTAAAGTCGGCGCGGAATGTGTTGGCACTGCCGTAACAGCAGGGGATAAGCTTTATTATTTTGACCTTACGGGAGGTTTGCTGTCGGAAATAGATGTTGCCGATTTAAAGCCTGTTTTTGAGTCGGATGTTCCGAAAGTTATGCATTATTCTAAAGATGACGAGGTATATCTCACGTCTTACGGCATTAAAATAAACAATATTGTTTTTGATACCGCAGTTGCGGCGTATATTCTCGAACCGTCAAAGAGTAAATATAATATTGATACGCTTCTTAATATACAGCTGCCCGAAGAATTTAATCCGAAAGGAAAAACAAAAAAAACTCTTTTGGATTATACTTCTGACAGTATAGCGGAAATAGCGGCGAAAATTTGCGGCGGAATGTTGTCGCTCAGGGATTCGCAGCTTGATGAAATAAAACAAAGAGAGCAGGAAAAACTTTTTTTTGAGGTTGAAATGCCTCTCAGCAAAACACTTGCCGAAATGGAAACAGCAGGCTTTAAGGTTGATAAAGAAAGCCTTGCGGCGTTTTCAAAAATGCTTGATACAAGGATTTCGGAGCTTCAAAGCTTGATATATGAACAAGCGGGTGAAGAATTTAACATTAATTCAACAAAACAGCTCGGAGTAATACTCTTTGACAAGCTTAACCTTCCCGTTATAAAAAAAACAAAAACGGGATACTCAACCGACAGTGATGTACTCGATAAGCTTGAACCTGAAAACGCTATAATTACGGATATTAAAGAATACCGTATGCTTACAAAGCTTAAATCAACGTACTGTGACGGGCTTTTGCAGGTGATAGACAGCCGTGACGGAAAAATCCACTCGAAATTTATGCAGACAGTTACCCAAACGGGCAGAATAAGCTCTACCGAGCCAAACCTTCAGAATATTCCGGTACGGCTGGAGCTTGGACGTGAAATCCGTAAAATGTTCGTTGCGAGCAGTAATGATAATGTGCTTGTCGATGCTGACTATTCGCAGATAGAGCTTCGTGTGCTTGCTCATATTGCTAACGATGAAAATATGATAAAAGCGTTTAACGAAAATGCGGATATTCATGCTGTCACGGCATCGCAGGTATTTGGTGTTCCCGTTTCCGATGTCACACCGAATATGCGAAGAAACGCGAAAGCTGTGAATTTTGGCATAGTTTATGGTATAAGCGATTTCGCGCTCGGTGTTGACCTCGGCATTACAAAACGTGAAGCAAAGGCTTATATTGACGGATATCTTGAAAAATACAGCGGAGTTAAGAAGTATATGAAGGATATCGTACAGCAGGCAAGTGATGACGGCTATGTTACAACGCTTTTCGGACGAAGGCGTTATATTCCCGAACTCAAAGCTTCAAAATTTGCCGAGAGAAGCTTCGGACAGCGTGTTGCCATGAATACACCCATTCAGGGCTCTGCAGCGGATATAATTAAAATCGCAATGGTTAAAGTCAGCAGGCGTCTGAAAGAGGAGGCTCTGAACGCAAAGCTTATATTACAGGTGCATGATGAACTTATAATAGAGGCTCCGAAAAACGAGGAGCAGCAAGTTAAAAAGCTTCTTAAAGAGGAAATGGAAAATGCCGTCAGGCTTAAAGTTCCTCTGACCGTAAGTATAGAAACAGGTAAAAGCTGGTATGAATGTAAATAGGTGATGAAAAATGATTGTCGGAATTACCGGAGGAAGCGGCAGCGGTAAAAGCAAAGTTTCGGCGTTGTTTGCCGAAAACGGCTATACTCTTGTTGACGCTGATAAAATCGCTAAAGAAATTATGAAAAGCGATGATACATTAAAAAAAAATATAAGAGAGCTTTTTGGAAAAAAATTTATATTATCAAACGGCGAAGTTGACAGAAAGGCTCTTGGAGCGCTTGTTTTTAAAAATAAAGGTAAACGTGAGCTTTTAAATTCCGTTACACACCCCGCCATATATGAAGAAATTGTAAATCAAGTTAAAAAAGGCGGTAAAAAAATTGTTCTTGACGTGCCTCTTTTGATAGGCTCTCCGCTTTATGAGCTTTGCGATATTACAGTCGCTGTGCTTGCGGATAAAGAAAAACGTATAAACCGTATCATGGAAAGAGACGGTCTTGATAAAAAATCCGCGGAAAACAGAATAAATTCACAGCTCAGTGATGAGGAATATATAAGCGGAACGGATTGCCGTATATATAATAACGGAAGTACAGAGGAGCTTAAACTGATTGTTATGGATTTTATCCGAAATTTTGAGAGGTAATAAAAGTGATTATGCTCGTAAACAAAAAAAGATTTGCGGCGGTAATATCGTTTATGCTTATATGCGTTATTTTACTTGTAGGTCTTTTAAATGTTAAAAAAATGCGGCAAGGCGCATATCCGATAAAATATTCGGGATATGTTGAAAAATATGCCGCTGAAATGGGAATTGACAAATATCTTGTATATGCGGTAATAAAGGCCGAAAGCAATTTTGATGAAAAAGCGGTTTCGGATAAGGGCGCTGTCGGTCTTATGCAGATTATGCCCGAGACAGGAAAAGAAGCGGCGAATAAAATAGGGATTAACAATTATTCCGACGAAAAGCTTTTGGAACCGAAAATCAATATACGAATAGGCTGTTATTATATAGCGTTTTTAATGAACAGATACGGGAATGATATCAGAACGGCAATGGCGGCATATAACGCCGGTTACGGCAACGTTGATAATTGGCTTGCCCGCGAACAGAAGGATTTTATTGACGCGGACGATATACCGTTTGGAGAAACAAAAAAATACATAGTTAAAATTATAAACGGCTATGAAAAATACAAAGAAATATATGAAGAAGGGAATTGATAATATGGGACTTGAATATAAGGCAAAATATGCTTTTGAGGAAGCTAACAAGAAAGAAAAAAAAGAAATTTTTGCTTTTTCCGAGGATTATAAAGCTTTTTTAAATTATGCCGTTACGGAAAGACGGTGTGTTAAGCTTGGCGTCCGGCTTGCCGAAAAAAACGGCTTTAAACCGTTTGACAGCTTTAAAGCTTTAAAGCCCGGTGATAAAGTATATAGTGTAAATCGTGATAAAAACCTTGTGCTTGCGGTAATAGGCAGGAAAAAAATCGCAGACGGAGTTAATATGATAGGTGCACATATTGATTCGCCGAGGCTTGACCTTAAACCTATGCCTCTTTATGAGGATTCTAAAATTGCTTATCTCAAAACACATTATTACGGCGGAATAAAAAAATATCAGTGGCTTACAATTCCGCTTGCGCTTTACGGTAAAATCGTAAAAAAAGACGGTGAAGTTGACGTTGAGACTGACGGTGAGGATTTTGCTCTTGTTATTTCCGACCTTCTTCCGCATCTTGCCGGTGAGCAGATGAAAAAAAGTATGAGTGAAGGCGTTGAAGGTGAACAGCTTAACCTTATAGCAGGAAGTATGACCGAAAGCGGTGAAGACAGCTTAAAGGAAAATATTTTAAAAATACTAAACGAAAAATACGGAATAACCGAAGAAGATTTTATAAGCAGCGAGCTTGAAGCTGTTCCCGCGATTAAAGCGCGCGATGTCGGTTTTGACAGAAGCATTGTCGGCGGCTACGGGCAGGACGACAGGGTATGCGCATATACCGCGATGCGCGCGATATTTGATTGTAACGCCGTTCCTGATGTAACAGCAATGTGCGTTTGGGCGGACAAAGAGGAAATAGGCTCAATGGGTAATACAGGTATGCAGTCAAAATTTACCGAAAACTTTATTGCCGAAATGATAGCTCTTCAGGAAAAGAATTATAATGACCTTATGTTAAGAAGGGCAATGAGTGCCTCCTATTGCATTTCCGCTGATGTTGCGGCAGCGTATGACCCAAGTTTTCCGTCGCCTTATGAAAAAACAAACTCAGCGTATCTCGGCAGGGGAGTTGTTATGGAAAAATATGTCGGAGCAAGAGGAAAAAGCGGCTCAAACGATGCTTCGGCGGAGCTTATGGGTAAAATCAGAAAAATGCTAGACGACAGCAAGGTCGTATGGCAGTTTGGCGAGCTTGGAAAAGTTGACGGCGGCGGCGGCGGAACAGTATCGCAGTATGTCGCAAACCTTAACTGTAACGTTATTGACAGCGGAGTAGCCCTTCTTTCAATGCATTCACCGTTTGAGCTTGCCTCAAAGGGCGATATATATTATGCGTATAAGGGCTACCGTGAGTTTTATAATAAATTCGATTAGTAA
The DNA here is from genome assembly GCA_902784805.1 of uncultured Ruminococcus sp. Classification (GTDB taxonomy): domain Bacteria; phylum Bacillota; class Clostridia; order RUG12999; family RUG12999; genus RUG12999. The sequence goes on from CACZWD010000005.1 coordinate 16,291, forward strand.
AGAGGGATAGCCTTGTCGGTTGATATTAACGATATTAAAAATTATTGCGACGACCCGGCAGTGTTTGCTAACGGCATGCGTTATTTTAAAGACAGCAGGGTGCAAAACCTTGATTTTGTGCCCGGTATGTCTATGCTTAAATGCAAGGTTAATGGAGATAACGCTTCCCATAACGTTGAAATAAGTTTTTCAGACGACGATATAGAAAGCAGTTTATGTGACTGCGGAAGAAAACATGGAGCAAACGGCGTATGCAAGCACATTGCCGCCGCTCTTTTACAGTATGAAAAAAATAAATCCGTTGAAATTGACGAAGAAAAGCAAGAAATATACAATAAAGTTTGCCGCGGTGTAATAAAAGGCATAAGCGGCATTAAACTGTCAAAAAACAAACGCGTTATAAATCTTGCACCATATATTGAAATTAAAGGCTCACGTATGGCAGACTGTACTGTAATGCTTGATTTGGCGGTGGGTTTTGACAAGCTTTATAAAGTCAGAAAGCTTGGTAAATTTCTTGATGCCGTGAGAGATAACGGAGAAATGGAATTTAACTCGAACTTTAAATTTAACGGTAAAATTCACACTTTCGGTGAAAAGGAAAATGCACTTATTGAATATCTTGAAACCTTAAAACAAATTTATGAAGACACAGGAAAAAAGATGGGTGACAGAGGGCTTGTTTTAAACGGGAATGTACTTGTGAATGTTTTTGAGCTTGCGTCGGAATGTGAAAATACATTTATAAGACTTAACGGTGAAGATTTCAGCTCTTTTCCTGTTTTGAAGGATAAATTTGAAGTTCCTGTAAAACTCTCAAAAGTATATGATAAATTTGAGCTTGAATTTGAAAAATGGGGAAATGTGAGAGCTATTGATAAAAAATACAGGCTTGTAATTTATGAAAACGCTTTTCATATTCTTTCTCAGGAGCAGGCAGATATAACAAAGCTTTTTTTACATGCTTACGATAAAATAGGAAACGAAAACATAAAATTCAGCAATGAAGAAAAAAATACTCTTGTTGAAAATGTTATGCCGAAACTCAGGTATCTTTCCGATTTAAGCGTTGATGACAATATAAGAAAAGATATTGTGATTACCGATTTAACAGTTAAAATATACCTTGAAACAGACAATGAAAAAAACATAATCGCAAGAGCTGTTTTTGCGTATGACAATGTTGAATTTAACCATTTCGCGAATGAAAAGCCTGTTATGGAAGGAAAAATTCTGCTTCGTGACAAACGCCGCGAAAATGAATTTATAAGACTTGCGGCAAAAATGGGCTTTATGTCAAAGGATGGATTTTTGTATTTGAATTCACCTGAAAAAATATATAAATTCCTTGAAGAAGGGCTTGAAGAATTTACAAAGCTTTATGAGGTATTTTATTCGGAAAGCTTTTACAACCTTAAGCTTTTTTCGCCTTCGCGCGGTTCGGGTTCCGTCAGTATCGGCGCCGGAAATTTGTTTGAGTTTTCGATTGATTTTGACGGTATTCCGGGAGAAGAACTTGAAAATGTTCTTAAAGCTGTGCGTGAAAAAAGACATTTTTACAGACTTGACAACGGAAATTTTGTTGATTTAAAATCCAAAGCGCTTGAAAACATAAGTGAACTTATGGATAATATCGACACACGTTTTGATGAAAACGGAAAAGCGAAAATTTCTGCCGGAAAAGCTGTCTATATCAGTACAAAGGGTGATGAGTTTGTGCAAAACCGCTCAAAACCTTTTGAGGAAATGCTCAGCCGTATTAAAGAGCCTGTAAAAGCAGATTTCAAAGTACCGAAGGTGCTTGAAGGCGTTATGAGAGATTATCAGAAAACTGGCTTTAAATGGCTTAAAACAATGGCAAGCTACGGTTTCGGAGGCATACTTGCCGATGAAATGGGACTCGGAAAAACCTTACAGACAATAGCGTTTATTATTTCCGAATATGAGAAAAAACCTCAGCCGTCGCTTATTATTGTGCCGACTTCACTTCTTTTTAACTGGCAGGCGGAATTTGAAAAATTTGCGCCGGGTTACAAGGTAAAGGTTATTTGCGGTATGCCGGATGAACGCCGTGAGCTTCTGAATGACGTTGATGATTGCGCAGCTGTCATAACTTCATACGGTATGATACGGCGCGATATAAATATGTATCTTTTAAGAACATGGAGTTATTGCTTTATTGATGAAGCGCAGCACATTAAAAATCCCAATACTGTCAACGCGAGGGCTGTTAAACGTGTGAAAGCGGACGGATATTTTGCGATTACAGGTACGCCGATTGAAAATAATCTTACGGAGCTTTGGTCAATATTTGATTTTATTATGCCCGGATATTTGTTTTCGCGGTCAAAGTACCGTAAAGTGTATGAAGTGCCGATAATGAAAAAAAACAGTGATGACCATATAAAGAGTTTGCTTGAACATACAAGTCCGTTCATAATGAGAAGGCTTAAAAGCGGAGTTATGCAGGAGCTGCCGGAGAAAATCGAAACCTATATGCTTACCGACCTTGAAGCCGAGCAACGGCTTTTGTACCAGGCTTACGCGTATAAGGCAAGAGAAGAAATACGCAGCCTGACAGCCGAAAAAGGGTTTGAAAAAAGCAGGATAGAAATTCTTGCACGCATCACACGCCTGAGACAGCTATGCTGCCACCCGGGGCTTTTCATTGAAAATTACGAAGGCGGAAGCGGAAAGCTTAACGCGCTTCTTGAGCTTGTTGAGGACGGCACTCTTTCGGGCAGAAGAATGCTCATTTTTTCGCAGTTTACTTCAATGCTTGAAATAATAGCGGGTATGCTCAGAGAGATAGGCATAACTTATTTTTATCTTGACGGAAGCGTGAAGAGCGGTGAGCGTATTCATATGTGTAATGCTTTTAACGAAGGACAACGTGATGTTTTTCTGATATCGCTTAAAGCGGGCGGAACAGGGCTTAACCTTGTGGGTGCCGATACGGTTATACATTATGACCCATGGTGGAATCCCGCAGTTGAGGACCAGGCTACAGACAGAGCGCACCGCATAGGTCAGACAAAAGCCGTACAAGTTATAAAGCTTGTTGCAAAAGGTACAATTGAAGAAAAAATCAGAACTCTGAAAGAAAAAAAACAAGAGTTGATAAGCACTGTTCTCCGTGAAGGAACAGCAAATATTTCGGCAATGACGCTTGAAGAAATACAGGAATTGTTTGAATAAATTTCTATATATGATTTTAAAGAAAGGCATGGTTATATGTTTGCTAAATTGGATTTTATAGAAGAAAGATATGAGGAGCTTAACAAAAAGGTCAGCGAGCCTGATGTAATTGCCGATACGAAGCTTTGGACAAAGCTGTGCAAGGAGCTGTCGCAAATAACTCCTATTGTTGAAAAATACCGTGAGCATAAAAAGGCTGAAACCGATATATCGGAAGCTAAAGAAATGCTTGCCGATAAACTTGATAAGGATTTCAGAGAAATGGTTGAAGCGGAGCTTGAGGACGCAAAGGAAAGGCTTGAAAAAACATCGCACGAGCTTAAAATACTTCTTTTACCGAGTGACCCGAATGACGAAAAAAATGTTATTGTTGAAATACGCGCGGGTGCCGGCGGAGATGAAGCCGCGCTTTTTGCGGCGGCTCTTTTCCGAATGTACTCAATGTATGCCGAAAACAACCGCTGGAAAATTGAAATAATGGAACAAAACGAAACAGGTCTCGGAGGTTTTAAAGAAATAATTTTCCAGATTTCCGGCACAAGAGTATATTCAAGATTAAAATACGAAAGTGGTGTTCACCGTGTTCAGAGAGTGCCCGAAACGGAATCACAGGGCAGAATACACACGTCAACCGTTACGGTCGCGGTGCTTCCGGAGGTTGAAGATGTTGATGTTGAGATAAACGAAGCAGACCTTCGTATAGATGTTTACCGTGCAAGCGGCGCGGGCGGTCAGCATATAAACAAAACCGAATCCGCTGTCCGGATTACGCATATTCCTACCGGCATTGTTGTTGCATGCCAATCGGAGCGCTCACAGCATCAGAACAAAGATGCCGCAATGAAAATTTTGCGTTCAAGGATTTATGAAAAAATGCTTGAGGAGCAGGAAAGTGAGCTTGCTGCGGAAAGGCGCAGTCAGGTCGGAACGGGTGACAGAAGCGAGAGAATAAGAACATACAATTATCCGCAGGGAAGAATGACGGACCATAGAATAGGGCTTACGCTTTACAAGCTCGAACAGATACTGAACGGTGACCTTACGGAAATCATTGAAGCTCTTATTACCGCCGACCAGGCAGAAAAGCTTAAATTAAACGGAGAAGAATAGAAGGTTTTTTAATGATAAAGGATTTTTTGAGGTATTATAAACCTTTCAAATGGCTATTTATTGCGGATATGATATGCGCGTTTTTAACCTCGCTGTGCGATTTGTTTTACCCTATGATAACCCGCGTTATGATAAACGATTATATTCCAAAAGGTATGATTGATAAGCTTGTAAAAATAGGCTTTTTATTGCTTTTTCTTTACATAATAAAAATGGGGCTGAATTATTTTGTGCAGTATTACGGGCATCTTGTCGGCGTTGGAATACAATCTAATATGCGGCGTGAGATTTTTGCTCATATGCAAAAGCTTCCGTTTTCATTTTTTGATGATAATAAAACGGGCGCGCTTATGTCAAGAATTGTAAACGACCTTATGGAAATAGCGGAGCTTGCGCACCACGGACCGGAGGATTTGTTTTTATCTCTTGTTCTTCTTGTCGGCGCTTTTATAATGATGGCGGGCATAAACATATATTTAACGCTTATTATTTTTGTTGTGTTGCCGTTTTTAATACTTTTTACATTGAAAAAACGTCTCAAAATGTCTGCAGCGTTCAAGAAAAGCCGTGAAGAAATATCTCACGTAAACGCAAATCTTGAAAACAGCATTTCGGGTATAAGAGTTTCTAAATCTTTTGTTTCCGATGATGTTGAAATGCGAAAATTTATAGAAAATGACAAAAATTTTGTCGCCGCAAGAAAACGCTCGTATAAGGCATTGGCTGAATTTCACAGCGGGAATAACTTTATACTTGATTTAATGAATGTTATTGTTATCATTGCCGGCGGAATATTTTTAAGTTACGGCAAAATAGATATAGGAAGCCTTGTAGCGTATCTTCTTTATGTTCATATGTTTATGAATCCGATAAAACGTCTTATCGGTTTTGTCGAGCAGTTTCAGGACGGCATATCGGGGTATAAGCGTTTTCGTGAAATTATGGAGGTTAAGCCCGAAAAGGATTATCCGGGCGCGCGTAATATAGAAAACATTAAAGGCGATATTTGTTTTGAAAATGTTGATTTTTCATATAACAAAGGGCAGCAGGTGCTGAAAAATATCAGTTTTACTGTACCTCACGGCAAAACAGTCGCGCTTGTCGGCGGCAGCGGCGGAGGTAAAACAACGGTATGTCATCTTATACCGAGATTTTACGGTACAGACAGCGGAAGGATTACACTTGACGGAGTTGATATAAAAGAAATAACGCTTGAATCACTCAGAAAAAATATAGGAATTGTACAGCAGGATGTCTTTCTGTTTACAGGTAATATTTACGAAAACATCGCTTACGGCAAGCCCGGAGCAAGCCGTGATGAAGTTATTAATGCCGCGAAGCTTGCGAAAATTAATGATTTTATCGAAACTTTACCCCATAAATATGATACATATATAGGGGAGAGGGGAATAAAGCTTTCGGGCGGGCAAAAGCAGCGTATTGCGATAGCGAGAGTTTTTCTTAAAAACCCGCCGGTGCTCATTCTTGATGAAGCGACAAGCGCTCTTGACAACATAACCGAAACGCAAATTCAAAAGTCTCTTTCAGAGCTTTCAAAGGGCAGAACGGTGCTGGTTGTCGCTCATCGACTTTCGACTGTGAGAAATGCCGATAATATAATTGTGCTTGACAAAGATGGCATTATCGAACAGGGAAATCACGAGGAGCTTATAGCAAAAGACGGCGTATATGCAGATATGCTGAATAACTCTGCGGAATAGCTTGATTTTTTAATATATTTGTGATAAAATATAAATGAGCAGGTCGGACGGTCGCGCAAAAGGCGTTTTTCGCCGGAGTGAGGAAAGTCCGGGCTTCACAGAGCAGGATAACGGATAACGTCCGCCGAGGGTAACCTCCGGGAGAGTGCAACAGAGATATACCGCCGCAGCTTTTGCGGTAAGGGTGGAAAGGCGAGGTAAGAGCTCACCGGGCGCTTTGGCAACATAGCGTTCCTGTAAACCCTATCCGAAGCAACACGATGCGTAATAAGCGTTTTTTAAAAATGCGGAGCTTGCTCGGCTCATTGACGCAAGTGGCAGGGAGCTTTGCGGTAACGCAAAGGCAAGACAGATGACCGTCTTAAATGACAGAACCCGGCTTACAGACCTGCTCATTTTTATTAAAAAATAAACAGCAAAAAACCGGGAACAAAAATGTTTCCGGTTTTTTGCTTTGATATTTACAGTTCCGCCGCAAACGGCGCAGCTTCCTGCATTTTTTTATCGTATTCCTCTTTATTTTTTCTGATGTTTGAAAGCAGCCTTTCTTTTCCTTCAAAACTCATCATTTCAAGAGCCATTATTGCTTGTCCGGCGTTTTCGGGTTTGAACATTCCGTTTTTATAAAAATCAAGAGCTGTTTGATTTTGACTTACCCTGCTGAACGGATTTGTCTTTTCCGCCTGTACGCTCACGTCAAAGACTGCGGAATTAAGTTTTCCGTTTAGATTTTTGTTTGAATAGCTTATATATTCAAATTCGCCGTTACTGCCTGTTATACGGTATTTTCTTTCGCTGTCAAAAAACTGACGGATAAGTTCGATACACATATATACAAGCTGGGAGTAGTTTTCATACGAGCTGTGAATGATATCACGGCTGAGCTTGCTTCCTGCTTCCTGCAAAGCCACAATAGCGCCGTATGCGGTAACACCGCCGTATGTGCTGCCCTGATTGAAATCTCTATTCCCAAGGATTTCTTTAAGCTCCGCAATTTTTTCGTTTCTGTGCGCAATAATATAAGAATCAATCGGCGATGCCTGAAATTGCCTTATATTGTCTTCACGAATTGAGCCTGCGGTATGTATTATATCACTTGAAAGGTCAAGCAGCTCATTTTCGTTTATTCCGCTGTCCTCACGAAGCATCCAGCGTACTTTGCCGGAAATCAGTGCGTTTTTTGAAATGATATAATCAAGTCTGTCAATATATGCCTGCGGATTTTTTGCAAGGTCAATCATTCCAAAACCGCAAGGTGAACCGTCAATAGGATACAGCACATCAAATATAACAGGATATTTACCATGATTGTAAAGACCGTTTTCCGCCGTGCTTTCCCTGTCCTCGCTGCTGTCAAGGACGATGTCTCCGGTAAATTTTGTCATATGTACAATTGTATTGCCGTCTTTTTTTCTATGTTTATAATAACAGTCAACCACCATAGATTTGTCTGTGTTGTTAACCGATGAGCTTCTTGAACGCAGCGACATCATACCCGATGTGTCAAGCAAACCTGCGGCAAACGGGTATTCACGTATTAAATCATCATTTGGTATCATATTGACAATAAAAAAATAATCACTTGACTGAATATCCTCAATACCCGGTTCCCAAAAAAGATTGAGCATATCAAGCTTTCTTATATCAATATCGCCCTCGCCTCCGTGCATAAGCGGATTAAAGAATACACCGTAAGCGGCAGTGCCGTTTTTAAGCTTGTTCCACGTAATATTACTGTATATTTTTCTAAATCCTGTTTGTTCGAGCTGAAAGGGGATAATTTTTGAAAGAAGTTCAGCCTCTTTTTCATCATTTTGCTCTCTGGCAAGAATGTTTGGAGAAGGATAATTATCCATTATCTCTGCGTGCTTGTTTGCAATGGCATTAAATAAAAACGCTGTAACGGGCTCGTGTATTTCATTTTTTTCCGAACCCTTTACAAGTCCCCAATGTTCGGATTTGTACCATTTTTCGTTTTCGATTATTCGCGCATCGAAATTTTGCTTTGCGGACATATAGTCCGAAAGCTTTTCCTGCATTTTTTTGAGTCGTTCATTTGTTATTTTTGATTGTTTTTTCATTTTAAAAGTCCTTTCTTTTTTTAATTCCGAAACTGACAGGCTTTCGGGCTTTAAGTACAAGCTCCTTGTACATAATAAGTTTACCACATTCAACATATGTTTATCAAGTAGGTTTTTAAAAAAACGGCAAATTAAATGAAATTTTATGCCGTTTGTATTTAAAAAATTTAGCAAAAGGACAAAAATATCGCAAATTACGACAAAATATTCAATTAAAGACAGCAAAATTTAAAATGAATATATGCAAAAAAATTTTTTTGTCATAATTTTTTTCCGCGCCGCATAAAAATGTACAAACCAATATGCGGGAGGAATTTTAATGAATATTTACAAAGACATAGCGGAAAGGACGCAAGGGGATATTTATATAGGTGTTGTCGGTCCGGTCAGGACAGGAAAATCTACGTTTATAAAAAATTTTATGGACACAATGGTACTTCCGAAGATTGATAATGCCTTTAAAAAAGAACGTGCCATTGATGAGCTTCCGCAAAGCGCGGGCGGCAAAACCATAATGACAACAGAGCCGAAGTTTGTGCCGAATGAAGCGGTAAATATAAAATTTGAGGACGCGGACTGCGATGTCAGACTTATTGATTGTGTGGGGTATATGGTGCCCGGCGCAATCGGAGCTGCCGAAGACGATATGCCGAGAATGGTACAAACTCCTTGGAATGATAAACCGATTCCTTTTGATGAAGCAGCGGAAACCGGTACAAGAAAGGTTATATGTGAACATTCCACAATCGGGCTTGTAATCACAACGGACGGAAGTATAACCGATATACCGAGAAGTGATTATGAAGAAGCGGAAAGCCGTGTAATAGACGAACTTAAAGCAATAAATAAACCGTTTATATTACTGCTTAATTCCGTTTCGCCAAAAAGTGAAAAAACCTTGGAGCTAAAAAAAGAAATGCAAAAAAAATACGGGGTACCCGTTATGGCTGTATCTTGTGCCGATATGGACGAAAAAGATTTTACAAGCATACTTGAAAAAATCCTTTATGAGTTTCCTCTTACGGAAATAGGGATAGATTTCCCCTCATGGCTTGAAGTTCTCGCAAACGGTGATGAGCTTAAAACAACGATATATGACGGCGTTATCGGTTCACTTAAAGATGTAAAAAAAATCAGAGAAGCTATTGAAGCGTCAAAAAGAATAAAAGATTTTGATTTCGCGGATACGGTTGATATAATGGGGGTGAATCTCGGAAAAGGAAGTGTAAGAGTCAGCATAACGCCGCCTCCGGAGCTGTTTTATAATGTAATAAGCAGAGAAACAGGCTTTGAAATCAAAGATGAGGAAAATCTCCTTTCGCTTCTTATGGAGCTTAAAGATGTTAAAAAAGAATATGATAAAATAGAATACGCGCTTAAAGAGGTTGACGCGAAAGGGTATGGAATCGTTGCGCCTACAATTGACGAGCTTTCGCTTGAAGAACCCGAAATTGTCAAGCAAGGCAGCCGTTTCGGGGTAAGGCTTAAAGCTTCCGCACCTTCCATACATATGATAAAAGCGCAGATTGAGACAGAAGTAAGCCCGATAGTCGGAACAGAAAGACAGTCTGAAGAGCTTGTAAAATATTTGCTTGATGAATTTGCGGTTGACCCGAAAAAAATATGGGAATCGAATATATTTGGCAAATCATTGCATGAACTTGTAAACGAAGGACTTCATAATAAGCTTTCGCGTATGCCCGAAGAATCACGGTTCCGTTTGCAGGAAACCTTGCAGAAAATAATAAATGAGGGCTGCGGAGGACTTATCTGCATAATTCTTTAAAAATAAATATTGTAAAGCACAGAGTTTTTTGCTCTGTGCTTTTTTACGTTTTTAAAAAATTTCTGTACAGGATTTTTTTATAAGCTATTGAAAACATAAAAATAATGTGGTAAAATATATATGTATTTATACGTTCAAGATGGAGTGATATTATTTGAGTGTTTTAGACGAAATAAAAAACGGCACAAAAGTGCGTGAACTCAATATAAAAAAACTAAATATTCTTGCTGATGAAGTACGTGAATTTCTGATTGATAAAGTTATGGAGAACGGTGGTCATCTTGCTTCTAATCTCGGTATTGTAGAGCTTACGATAGCACTTCATTATGTTTTTGATTTTCCTGATGATAAAGTAATTTGGGATGTGGGGCATCAGTCCTATGTACATAAAATTTTAAGCGGTCGGTCAGACGGTTTTGATACGCTCCGCAAATTTGGGGGGCTTTCGGGATTTCCGAAAACAAGTGAAAGCCCGTATGACTGTTTTAATTCCGGACATGCCGGAAACTCAATTTCTGTTGCTGCCGGTATGGCAAGAGCAAGGGATTTAAAGGGTGAAAAAAACAAAATTATCGCGGTGATAGGTGACGGCTCCTTCGGAAACGGTCTTGCTTATGAGGCAATTAACGATATCGGCAACAGTAAAACACGTATGTTGATAATTTTAAACGATAATAAAATGTCGATAGCTCAAAATGTCGGTTCGATGTCAAGGTATATAAGCTCTATCAGAATGTCCGACAAATATGTAAGGTTTAAACAGAGAGTTGCAATACGATTTGGGAAAAAAGAGAATTTGTTTATATTGCTTAAAAAAATAAAGGATTTTTTTAAGCGTATGCTGGTAAAAAATACAGTTTTTGACGAGCTTGGGCTTGATTATTTCGGCCCGTTCGACGGTCATAATATAAGCCAGCTTATTAATGCGCTTAATCACATAAAAAATCTTGATGGCGGCGTTATCATGCACGTCAGAACAGTCAAGGGAAAGGGTTATACACCTGCAGAGATAAAACCACAGGAATATCATGGCGTTTCTGCGGGAAGCGTGAAGCATTGTATGGATTATTCCTGTATATTTGGACAAGCGCTCATAAAAATTGCCGAAAAAAACAATAAGGTTTTCGCAATAACCGCCGCAATGCCCGATGGAACAGGGCTTACAGAGTTTGCGGAAAAATTTCCGGATAGGTTTCTTGATGTAGGTATAGCCGAGGAACACGCTGTTTCAACAGCGGCAGGTATGGCTATTAACGGTATTATTCCTGTTACGGCTGTATATTCAAGCTTTATGCAGCGCGCGTTTGATGAGGTACTACACGATGTATGCCTTCAAAACCTACATGTTGTTATGTGCGCGGATAGGGCAGGTATTGTCGGAGCTGACGGAGAAACACATCAGGGAGTTTTTGATTTGTCATATATGAGAGTTATGCCGAATATATCTATATTTGTGCCGTCATCTTATAAAGAACTTGAAAATATGCTGTTTTTTGCGGTTAATAATATGAATTCTCCTGTTGTAATAAGGTATCCGCGAGGTTGTCAGAAATGTGATATAGAATATAAAAGCGCTTTTATGCCCGGCAAAGCCGAGCTTATAAATCAAGGCGGCGATGTTATCATATTTGCCTGTGGGAGTATGGTTTCGGAGGCTCTTAAAGCTTCCGCAATTCTTGAAAAATCAGGTTTAAGCGCCGCGGTTGCCGATTTAAGGTCTGTTCTGCCGCTTGACAATGATTTTATAACCGGACATTCTTCTGACGTAAAGCTTGTTGTTACTATGGAGGATAACGTAAAAAGCGGCGGTGTGGGCGAAATGCTTGCTTCTGTTCTTTCTGAAAACGGCATTAAAACTAAAATAATGATTAAAGCATATGAATCCGGCATAATTGAGCAGGGTACGCCGGACGAGCTTAAAAAAATCAGACGAATGGACGCTGAAAGCGTCGCGGAGGATATATTGACATATTTGAGGTGAATTTATGCCCGAGAGGCTTGATATAAGTATATATAAACGCGGTCTTGCAGCAAGCCGTGAAAGAGCGAGACAGATGATTAAGGGCGGCTTTATATATTTAAACGGGAAGCAGGCTTTAAAAGCAAGCTGTAATGTAAATGAAAATGACAAAATAGATGTAATCGGAGAAACCCTTAAATTCGTAAGCCGTGGCGGAATTAAGCTTGAATATGCGGTTAAAGCATTTGGACTTGATTTTGACGGACTTACAGCCATTGATATGGGCGCTTCGACCGGCGGCTTTTCCGATTGTATGCTGCAAGGCGGCGCCAGGAAAATTTACGCGGTTGATGTAGGCTGCGGACAGCTTCATGAAAAAATAAAAAATAATCCGAAAGTTATAAATATGGAGCAGGTAAATATAAGGGATATGCTTTTTGAGGATATAGGAGAAAAAGTTGATTTTATTTCGATTGACACCTCTTTCATATCTTTAAAGCTTATACTTCCGAAAGCTTTTATGTTTATAAAGGAAAGCGGAAATATTGTCGCGCTTATAAAGCCTCAGTTTGAGGCAGGAAGAGCGAATATAGGGAAGGGCGGCATTGTAAAAGATAAAAAAATTCACGAAAAGGTCGTAAAAGATATATATGATTTTGTTACGCAAAGCGGGTTTTTACCTGTGAATATTGTTCCGTCTCCGATAACCGGCGGAGACGGTAACAGGGAATATCTTATGCATATAAAAAAACGGGGAGAACAAATTGATTTGCAAAAAACAGCGTTATAAGGAGTTTTTTATGAAATATAAAAATATAATTTTTGATTACGGCAACACAATAGCCGCATTTGAACCGAGGGACATAATAAAAAAATTCGGTATTAAAGATGAACAAAAAATTACGCTTCTTTGCGACAAAGCGTTTGACAGAAAATATTGGGATAAATTAGACATCGGCACTCTGTCGCAGGAAGATTTTATTAAAAATGTTAAAGCCGAGCTTCCGCATGCATTACATAATGTCGCGGAACAAATATGTAACGGCTGGATAAACCGGCTTCCGTATATTGATGGAATTGAAAAGCTTATTGAAAGGCTTAAAAATGACGGCTTTAAGCTGTATATTCTTTCAAATATAAGCAAGCATTTTTCACAGAACCGCAAAGAAACAGGAATTTTTAAAATGTTTGACGGACTTGTTTTTTCGGCTGAAATAAGTATGGTAAAACCGGATAGAAATATTTTTGAATATATTTTGAATAAATATTCGCTTGTTCCCGAAGAAACCGTGTTCATAGATGATAATGCGGACAATATAAATGCGGCAAACAGGCTTAATATTAAAGCTTATTTGTTTGACGGTAACGCAGATAAAGCGGAGGCTTTTATTTACGGTCTGCTGTAGCAATTGTATTTCTTTGGAGTTGGTATTATGAAACTTGTAACCTTTAATATAAGGTGTTCCTGGGACGGTGACGGTATAAACTCGTTTTTGCATCGCGCAGGGTATATTTTGAAAAAAACAGAAGATGAAAAACCTGATATTATTGCTTTTCAGGAGGTTACGGATGATATTTTTGATTTTTTAAGGAATACACTGTGTTCCTACGAAATTGTGGGGCATGGACGCGGCAAAGATTATTTCGGAGAGGGAGTGTATTTTGCGTACCGCCGTGAAACGGTGAGACTTTTTGGGCTAAACTGCTGTTGGCTGTCTGATACGCCGAATGTTCCCGCGTCACGCTATATAGGTCAGAGTATTTTCCCTAGAACCTGTCTTGACGGGCTTTTTTGCATTGGAAAAACTATTTTCAGAGTTTGTAATGTACATCTTGATTACAAGGCGGAAAATAAAAAAATCCGCGAAAAAGAAGCCGGACAGATTATACAAAACATAATATCAAAAAACAGCAGTTTTCCATGTTTTATCCTTGGAGATTTTAATGCGGTTAAAAGCGAAGAGTGTATAAAAATATTTGAAAACAACGGCTTTATTGATGTTGCAAACGATGTCGGCGCGACATTTCATAATTTTGAAGGCAAAAAATACAAAAACGCCAGCAAAATTGACTATATTTTTGTTGATAAAAAAGCTCATTCAAAACTTAAAAAAGTAAAGAAATGGACTGACGAACGTGACGGAATATTTTTATCCGACCATTATCCGGTAAGCGCTGAGTTTTTGCTTGGTTAATAAATTTATATGATAAATTTTGATTAATTTATTGACAAAACAGTTATAATATTGTATAATATATACTAAATACGAAAGGATGATTTTCATGCAAAAAGTTACAAAAGATACAATTATCATGGACGTTTTAAAGATTAATCCGGATACGGCGCAGTTCTTTATGGCAATAGGAATGCACTGTCTCGGCTGTCCGTCGGCAAGCGGTGAATCTATTGAAATGGCTTGCGCTGTTCATGGTGTTGACGCAAATGAACTTGTTGATAAAATCAACAATTTTATTGAGAACAACTGACTTGAGATTTAAAGCGGCTGTAAAAAATTGTCATTTCCGTTTTTTCTGTATTTCGGATAACGATTTTTTACAGTCGTTTTTTAATTGTTTGAAGGAGGAAAATTTATGAACAGGCATAAAGGATTATTCAACGTAATTGCGACATTTCTCGCGACATCTCTCATTTGGATAGGTATTTTCAGCGTTATATATATGAATGATCCTGTAAGCAGAAAAGTAGGAAAAGCTTATAACCTTATTAATAAAAATTATATTTTTGATTTTGATGAAGAATTTGTAAAGGATTACACGGTTGCGTCAATGATAAATTCACTCGGCGATAAATATTCGGCTTTTTATCCCAAGGATTATTTTGAATCTCTTGAAAGCAGTATGAACGGGCATTATTACGGTATAGGTATAAAAGTTGTCGCAAATGAAAAAACAAACGAGCTTGTTGTTTATTCCGTTCAGGAGAACACTCCTGCCGAGCGCGCAGGTATAGCTGAAGGGGATATTCTTATTAAGGTGGAGGATAAAACGGTTTCGGCGGAAAATTTTGATGAAGCGGTTGATATGATTAAGGTTGATGAAAAAGGACTGGGGACAACGGTTAAGCTTACTCTTAAAAGAGAAGATACAGAATACGAAACAAATGTTGCCAGAGAAAAGATTGTAACCATCACTGTTGAAAGTGAAATTCTTGAAGGCGATGTTGGATATATAAAAATAGATTCGTTTGATAACGAAACAATTAAGGAATTTAAAGAAAATGCTGAGAAAATCAAGGATACAAAATATCTTATACTTGATCTGAGAAATAACGGAGGCGGAACGCTCTATTCAATGAGACAGATTGCCGATATGCTGCTTCCTAAATGCACACTTACAACCTTTGAATATAAAAGCGGCAAAAAAACGGAGCTTAAAACAAGCGGCAAACAAATATTAAAAATGCCTATGTGCGTTCTTGTGAACGGAGGAAGCGCGAGCGCCTCGGAGCTTCTTACTGCAGCGCTGCATGATAACGGCAGAGCAATCGTGATTGGCGAAAAAACTTTCGGGAAGGCAATCGCGCAGGAAGCTATTCCGTTTGAGTTTGAAAACGGAAAGCCAGTAAGCGCAGTGTATTTAACATATGCCCGGTATCTTACCCCAAATGGAGAGTATATCCACGATAAAGGTATTTTGCCCGATATTGTTGTTGAGCAGAGTGAAGATATAAAAGGTTCCGAAAATGATGCACAGCTTAAAAAGGCTCTAGAAGAAGTTAAAAATAGTCTGAAAGGTGATAAATAAAATATGAAAGTGGTTTTACAAAGAGTAAAAAGAGCGTCTGTAATGGTTAATGGTAAAGTTACGGGGCAAATTGAAAAAGGCATTGTTGCCCTTATAGGCGTGGCTCCGGACGATGACGAAACGGTGCTTCGCGCGGTTGCGGAAAAGATGACAGGGCTCAGAATATTTGAAGATGATGAGGGTAAAATGAATCTATCGCTTAACAGCGTGAACGGAAAAATTCTTGCCATATCACAGTTCACCCTTTTTGCGGATTGCAGAAAAGGTAAAAGACCAAGTTTTTCGGGAGCCGCCGGCGGACAAATTGCTAAATCAATGTATGAAAAGTTCGTGTCGATATGTGATGAGCTTTCGGGGAAAAAGACCGAAACGGGAGTTTTTGGAGAGGATATGATAATTGATTTGACGGCTGACGGTCCTGTAACTATAATACTTAATTCGGACGAACTGAATATTTCCGGGAGACAGTAAAAAAATCTAAAATCTGACAAAATGCTATTGATTTTAATTTAATAATGTGCTATATATTAACATAGAATTTATGTTATTTGCGGCAATGCTGTAAGGACAGGGAAGGATGAAAACAATGGTTAAAATTGATTATTCAAGAGCAATAGAAGAATCAGAAATTGATGCGGTGTGGAATGAGGTTGAGGCTGCCCATAAAACCTTGCACGAAAAGACCGGTGCGGGAAGCGATTTTCTCGGCTGGGTAAATCTGCCCGTTGATTATGACAAAGAGGAATATGCAAGAATAAAAAAAGCGGCGAAGAAAATACAGTCCGATTCGGATGTTCTGGTGGTTGTAGGTATAGGAGGCTCGTATTTGGGTGCAAGAGCCGCTATTGAAGCCATGAACAACGAATTTTGCGGAATGATGACAAAAGAAGAAAGAAAATTCCCGCAGATTGTTTATGCGGGCAATTCAATAAGTGGCGCATATCTTAATCACTTAACCCGCTTTCTTTCGGAACGTGATTTTTCTGTTAATGTAATTTCAAAATCAGGAACTACAACAGAGCCTGCCATAGCTTTCAGAGTGCTTAAAAATCTGCTTGAAAAAAAATATGGCAAGGATGGGGCAAAAGGTAGAATATATGCAACTACCGACGCTAATAAGGGCGCGCTTAAAACAGTTGCGGATACGGAGGGGTACGAAACCTTTGTTGTTCCGGATGATGTTGGCGGGCGTTTCAGTATATATACGGCAGTAGGTCTTCTTCCGATTGCTGCTGCGGGCATAGACACAGACGCTATGATAAAAGGTACGCAGGACGCATATAATGATTTTAAAAATCCGGATAAAAACAATGCGTGCTATACTTACGCGGCTATAAGAAATTGTCTTTACAGAAAAGGCAAAACAATAGAAATGATGATAGATTATGAGCCCAAAATGCATTATTTCGCTGAATGGTTTAAACAGCTTTTCGGCGAAAGCGAAGGCAAGGATAACAAAGGTATTTTCCCTGCGGCAGCAGGCTTTTCAACAGACTTACATTCTATGGGACAGTATATTCAGGATGGGCTCAGAAATCTTTTTGAAACGGTCATACATTTTGAAAATACCGATGATGACGTTATAATTCCGTCTGCCGAAAATGACCTTGACGGACTGAATTTCCTTTCCGGCAAAAAGATGAGCTATGTAAATAATAAAGCCTTTGAAGGCACACTTCTTGCGCATACGGACGGCGGCGTTCCAAATATTGTTTTAAATGTACCTGCGCTTGACGCGTATAATTTCGGATATATGATTTATTTTTTTGAAAAGGCGTGCGGCATAAGCGGATATATGCTTGGCGTAAACCCGTTCAATCAACCGGGTGTTGAGGCGTATAAGAAAAATATGTTTGGGCTTCTCGGAAAACCCGGATATGAAAATCTTAAAAATGAGCTTGAAAAACGTCTTTCAAAATAAATTAAAATATTTTGAAGAAAAAGCCTTAAAAAGACTTGATATTTAATTAAAAGTATGTTATACTATTATTGAAAGCAGATTTTTCCTGTTTTTAATACAGTCATGGCGGACTTGCCGTGGGAATGGAGTGTTTTTATGTTAAAACTTATTATAGGTAAAAAAGGTACCGGTAAAACGAAGCAGCTTATTGATGGCATAAACGAGGCGGTCGGTACAGAAAAGGGACATATTGTTTTTATAAACAACGGTACAAGGCACGTTTTCGATTTAAGCTCTAAGGTAAGACTTATAGATACATCTGAATACTCAATCAAAAAGTATAATACTTTTTACGGTTTCTTGTGCGGTGTAATGGCACAGGATTATGATATTTCAAACATATTTGTTGACGGAATAAACAAAATAATAACGGAAGATGATATTCTTAAAAATGAAGAACTTTTCAAAAATCTTGAGGATATTTCCGAAAAACATGGCGTAAACATAATTATAACCGTAAGCATTGACGTATCCGAAGCTCCGGAATACATGAAAAAATACCTGTAAAAGGTTGTTTTATGAAAACGCACGATAATGTCGTGCGTTTTTGACTTTACCGAAAGGAAAAAATTACAATGTTATATGCAAGCACAAGAAATCAATCAATTAAAGTCAGTTCTGCCGAAGCAATAGTTAAAGGAATAGCGGAAGACGGCGGGCTTTTTGTTCCGTGTAAAATTCCGAGTATTTCGGCTGAGAAAATAAAAGAAATGGCAGATTATCCATATACCCGGCGGGCAGAGGAAATAATGTCGCTTTTTCTTGCGGATTTTTCCGAAGATGAAATCAAAAAATGTATAAGCAGCGCGTATAATGAAAAAAATTTCGGAAGCCCGGATATCGCGCCGCTTCGTTCTCTTGAAAATGCCGAAGTTCTTGAGCTTTGGCACGGTCCGACGTGCGCGTTTAAGGATATGGCGCTTCAGATTTTGCCTTACTTTATGACCTGTTCAATTAAAAAATGTAAAATTGATAAGGAAATTGTAATTCTTGTAGCGACTTCGGGTGATACCGGCAAGGCGGCTCTTGAAGGTTTTGCGGATGTTGAGGGCACAAGGATTTTGGTTTTCTTTCCGGAAAACGGGGTAAGTAAAATACAAAAGCTGCAAATGCTTACGCAAACCGGAAAAAATGTCGGCGTTGCTTCGGTTTTAGGCAATTTTGATGACGCCCAAACCGGTGTAAA
This sequence comes from uncultured Ruminococcus sp., assembly GCA_902784805.1. Classification (GTDB taxonomy): domain Bacteria; phylum Bacillota; class Clostridia; order RUG12999; family RUG12999; genus RUG12999. The sequence goes on from CACZWD010000005.1 coordinate 35,058, forward strand.
AAGAATTTTCGGAAACGAAGAATATAACAAAAAGCTTAATGAAAACGGTTTCAGGCTTTCATCGGCAAATTCCATAAATTGGGGCAGACTTCTTCCACAAATTGTTTATTATTTTTCCGCTTATTGCGATATGATAAAAAAAGGAAGAATAAATTGTGGAGATAAAATAAATATATGTGTTCCGACAGGTAATTTCGGTAATATTTTGGCTTCGTGGTATGCAGGGAAAATGGGGCTTCCGGTTAATAAATTTATCTGCGCCTCAAATGCAAATAACGTCCTTACGGATTTTATAAAAACCGGTGTTTATGATAAAAACAGAAGCTTCTACACAACCGCTTCACCGTCTATGGATATACTTATTTCAAGTAATCTTGAGCGGTTGCTGTTTGATATTACAAAAGACGAAAAAACAGTTTCGGGCTGGATGAGTGAGCTTTCTTTAAACGGTAAATATGAGGTTGATGACAAAACAAAAGCTGTTATTTCCGATAAATTTTTCGGCGGCTTCTGTGATGACATATCAACAAAAGCTTCAATCGCAAAGGTATGGAACGGTCAAAAATACCTTATGGATACACACACCGCCGTTGCTTACAATGTTTATGAGCAATATGTGGATGAAACAGGGGATAAAACACCTACTGTTATTGCTTCAACCGCAAACCCGTACAAATTTAACAGCGCTGTTTTTGGCAGCATAGCGCCTGATGTCGATATAAAAAGTATGGACGAGTTTGATGTGCTTTATGCGCTTAACGAAAAAACAGGTATAGATATACCAAAGCCGCTTGCGGAGCTTAAAACAAAAGAAAAGCGTTTTGACAAAAGCTGCGCGAAAGAAGATATGATAAACGTAGTAAGCGAAATGCTTGAAATTAAGTAATGTTATTTTTAAGAAGGCTGTTGCTTAACGCAACAGCCCCGTTTTTAAAAACCGATTATTTAAGCTCAAAAGTATGACAACTTGTTTCGCCTTCGGTTACGGCTGTTTTGCAGTTGATATTAACTTTTTCCGCACTGCATTTGCCTTCCGCGTTATAAACGCAGTTTTTTACAGCACAATCAAGATCCTCAATAACTTTTTTGTTGTTGTTTGTCATGTAAATTACCTCCGATTATTTTTTTGAGCTGCTGCTCATAGGCCTAACTGTATTTTACCCGAAAATATAAAAAATAATACAAAAAGGGGCTAAAAATTTTGATTTATGCAATTTCCGACTTTCATTTATATAAAAGTATAAAAGACAAGCCTATGGATATATTTGGTTCTGAATGGGATAACCATATGCAAAAGCTTGAAGAAGGCTGTAAAATTTTGAAATCTGATGATTTATTGCTAATTCCGGGCGATATATCATGGGCAATGTATCTTAAAGACGCATATGAGGATTTGAGGTTTATAGATGAACTTCCAGGGAAAAAAGTTATAAGTAAGGGTAATCATGATTATTGGTGGGAGTCGCATAAAAAACTTGAAGATTTTTTGCGGAAAAATAATTTTAACAGTATTTCTTTTTTGCATAATAATTTTTACAAAACAGGGGATATTGCAATATGTGGCAATAAGGGTTATTTCTATAATCAGGACGCGTTTTTGGAAAAAGCTGCGGAGAGTGAAAAGCTTATGCATGACAAGCTTCTTTACGAAAGAGAGCTTTTAAGGCTTGAGCTATCGCTTAAAATGGCAGATGATGAAGGTTTTAAAAGAAAAATTGTTCAGACGCATTATCCGCCTTCAAAAGATGGTGCTGAGCCTGATGAGGCGGTTCTCGATTTGTTTAAAAAATACGGTGTTGAAATTTGCGTATATGGTCATCTGCATGCGTCTGCAAGGAGAAAAAAATTTGAAGGGCAGTTCGGCGATACGGATTTTCATTTTGTGTCATGTGAATATCTGGGATTTACGCCAAAACTGATAATGAAATAATATGGATAAAAAAGAAAAAATACTTGGTTTTATCAATGACGATATATATACCCCTATGAAAGCTGAAGAAATAGCGCTTCTGCTATCTGTTCCCAAAGAGGAATATGATATTTTTTCTGATATAATAAACGAGCTTATTTTAGAAGGTAATATTATTAAAACCAAACGAGGCAAGCTTGTATCCTGCAAAAAAATGGGATATATAACCTGTACTTATCGCGCCAATCCAAAAGGTTACGGTTTTGCGCTACAGGAAAACGAGGAAGATATTTTTATTTCAAAAAATGATTCGTGGGGTGCGATGAACGGCGATACCGTTGTTGCTGAGGTTTATGAAAAATTGGGTGAAGGAAACCTGCGTGAGGGCAGAATTGTCCGCATTTTGAAACGGGCAAACAAAACAGTTGTAGGTACGCTTTATAAAAGGAGCGGGCTGTTTTATGCTGAGGCCGATAACGAACATATATGGCAGCACATATATATTAAAAAAAAGAATACAGGCGGAGCGTTAAAAGGACAAAAGGTTCTTGTTAAAATTTTAAAATATCCCACCGATAAAGAAAAAGCGCAGGGGGAGATTATTAGCGTTCTCGGCTGGCAGGAAAGCAACGATACAAAGTTGCTTTCGGTTATGTACAGCTTTGGGCTTGAAAGTGATTTTCCGCGAAAAGTAATGTCGGAAGCCGAAAGTATACCGTTAAGCTTATCGGAGGAACGGTTTATCGGTCGTACAGACCTTCGTAGGCAGACTGTAATTACAATAGACGGTGAGGACGCGAAAGACCTGGACGACGCGGTAAGCGTTACAAAACTTGAAAACGGTAATTATCTTCTTTCGGTGCATATAGCTGATGTTTCCGGTTACGTAAAAGAAGGTTCTGCGCTTGATAAAGAGGCTTTAAAAAGAGGGACAAGCGTTTATCTTCCCGGTAAAACCCTGCCAATGCTTCCGCCAAGGCTGTCAAACGGCATATGTAGTTTAACCCCCGGAAGTCCTAGACTTGCACTTTCGGTTGATATGGAGTTTAACAATAAAGGCGAGCTTGTATACCATAATATTTACGAATCCGTAATATCAACAACAGAAAGAATGACTTATAATTCTGTTCAAAAAATAATTGACGGTAACGATGGCGAAATAAAAAAATATAAAAAATTGGTTCCGTTAATTATTAATATGCGTGAGCTTGCCGGACTTCTTCGTATAAGGCGGGAAAAAGACGGTTTTATTGATTTTGATTTTCCCGAAGCAAAAATTGATTTTGATGATAAAATGAATGTCCGCGGAGTTTTTAAGTACGAAAACACAGAAGCAAACGGCATAATTGAGGAGTTTATGCTTGCGGCGAACAATTGCGTTGCAGAGCATTTTTTCCGGCTCGGCGTTCCCTTTATTTATCGTGTGCATGAAAACCCTGAAACTGAGAAAATTATGGCGCTCGAACAGCTTTTATTATATTTTAAAATAAAAATAAAGGGTAGTTTAAATGATATAAAACCAAAAACGCTTTCGGATATTTTAAAAAATGTTAAAGGCAAGCCTTATGAAGCAGTAATCGCTGAGGCGATGCTTCGTTCTATGAAAAAAGCAAGATATTCCGCTGACTGTATCGGTCATTTCGGGCTATCGATGAAATATTATTGCCATTTTACCTCACCGATAAGACGGTATCCCGATCTTATAATTCACAGAATAATAAAAGAATATATTAAAAATGGCACTATTAATGAGCAGAGAGAAAAACAGCTTATCCCAATCGTTACGGCTGCGGCAAAACAAAGCAGTGAAAGAGAAATAAATGCCGCCGAAGCGGAAAGAACCGCTGTAAAAATTATGATTGCAGGGTATATGAAGCAATATATAGGGTATGAATTTACAGGCATTGTTTCATCATTTACGGGATTTGGAATGTTTATACAGCTTCCGAATCTTGTTGAAGGGCTTGTGCGTTTTGCGGATATTGAAGATGATTATTACAGCTTTGATGAAAATACAATGACCGCGCATGGCGAAAAAAGCGGAAAAAAATATTTTATCGGACAAACGGTTAAAGTGGTTGTCGCGAAATCAAATGATTTAAACGGAGAAATTGATTTTGCGCTTGTATAAATTTTTTTAAACGGGGGATAATAGTTTTAAACCTTTTTAACCGGAGGGAAACCATGTCTTTAAAAGAACAAAAGGAAATTGCGACGGTAATGCTTGTGCTTGACGATAACGCGCTTGCGGCGGACGTAAACCACATTCTTCATGATTTTGCCGATTTTATAATCTTAATAAAATCAGCGGAGTTTACGCGGACGCCATAATTTCACCTATATAAAATAGTCTGTGACAAAATAATTTTGTCACAGACTATTTAAACACTATATCCTTTAAAATCTTCCGGTAAATCGAAGCCTTTTTTATGCTCACGCAAAAACCTGAAGGTTTCGTCCTCACCCTGTTCGGCAAGCATTGTAAGCACAAATTCAAGCTTTAAGGATGTTATAGGATGAATAAAACGAACTTTTTTTGCTTTTAAAAAATATTCAAGCGGATGTGATTGTACATATTTCTCACCCTGATAAATTTTGCTTGCAGCAATTCGGTCGCAAACCATTTCGAGAAAATATTTATAAGGCATTTCAATCGGACTAAGTACATGTGTTTCGGGATTATAGTCAGTCCAGAATTCAAAATGATGTTTATTTCTGCCTTTATGATGAAGCCACGCTGTGGAGTATCCTTTAGTTTTACGCTCTCTGTCATTGGGGCTTCTTGTACCGAGATAATTTAAAGCACCTACCCAAAATTCGGTAGGTGAATATTTTGAAAGATCATGTTTTAAACCTTGTAGCAAAATGCCTGCTTTTGCCGCATGACGAATAACGGCATGTCTGTGCTTTGTTATTGTAATAAAATGTTTTATGGGGTGGAATATCATATTATTTCTCCTACTTTTTTTCACCAATACATATTTCACAAGGCTTTTTTCCGAGCTTTTTAAATTCTTTTTCGGAGCCGTATATGAGTTCGTGTCCTTCAACAGTAGGGCAGCTTGACAAGTGATATTTCTGCCCGTATGGCGTTATGCAATATTTTTTATTATCTTTTTCCGAAAACAAGCGTGTACCGGAAAAGAAAACGCCGAAAACCGCAGCCAAGACAAGTAGTACAGAAAGCAAAATGACACAAACAGCTTTACATTTCATTGTTGCAAAACATAGTCTGATATGTCTGAAAACGCCTTGTTTTAAAAGATAATGCGCAAATTCATTTGCGTTATATTCGTCAGTAACGGATTTGCCGTGAATGTTTGAAAACGAATTCAAGTCACCATTATAAATATGCCCTTGCTCATGCGCAAGAAGAACAGTTTTTTCTTCATCCGAAAGCCCTTCGTTAATAAAAACGATACGGTGATTTTCATCCGCATACGTAAACGCCCCGGTAGTAAGGGACAAAGCTTTTACACCAAGGGCGTTTAGTAGCGTCTCTACATCATCGGTATTTGAAATATGGCTGTATTCAACAATAGAATAACCTTGACGTTCAATAACCTCCGACAACGTATTATAATTTACATTTTTTAAATCATATTGTTTTAAAAAATTGAATGCAGATTGTTTATTTTTGTTCATTCTAAAAGACCTTTTTTTATTTTCTTTTTTTTATGTTTCGTAATGAATCGGCAGCAGCTTTTTTTGCTCTCGCATCTGCTTTTGCTTTAAATGATTCACCGCCAAACGCAACAACATTTCCCATTGTAATATCATTGCCTGTGCAGCGACAATGTTCAACATATAGCAATGTTTCAACAGTATGCATGCCGACATCATCAAGAGAATCGAGCATTTCCAAAATTTTTACTCTTCTTTCATCTGCAAGAAGAGGCGTATCAAAATTAACAAGTTTAATATCAAGAGCCTCGCACATTTTTACAACGGTAGAATACGCTGTGCCGCTTATACCGTTTTTTAGCGTACTCGCAACCGTCGTTTGAGGAATACCAAGGCTTATGGCAAAGCGACGAACACTTTTATACTGCCGCTTAATCTCCCTTGATATAATCGCCGTAAGGTTGTCCATAATATCACTTCTTTCAAAAAATATAGGGGGTAATAGGGTCCTGTTTAAACAATCTCAAAAATATTATACTGCAAAAAAAAGCGTTTGTCAATCTTTTTTCGCATTTTATTTCATTTTTATTACAAAAAAGCATTATAAAATTATAACATAAAAACAGTGTAAAAATGCAACTAATTGTGCGTGTAATTTTATAGATGATATATAATTTATATATTATATAGTCACTGTTACCATAAATTACATTTTAATTTTTGATTTAATTTATGTTATAATAAAATCAGTTATCTGAAATTATTACAAGGGGATTTTATATAATGAATAAAAAATTTATACATACGTTTATTATAATATTAATCTTTTTGCTTTTTACAAATATTCATATAAACGCTGCGGTACCTTCGGCATATGAGCTTAAAACAAGATTTGCTTTATTGAGAAATATGTATCCGACAGGTACAGAGCAAGAAATGTTTTATAATTCCACATACGACGGAGAATTATGTTATAAAGATTTGTCTGGTTACAGCTCATGGGAATGTCTTGCGTGGGGCTGTAAAGTGTTTGATACCCTTTGGGGGCAAAGTATTTCAACAGCAGAAGAACATAAAAACGTACAAAATATTTGTATAGGTGATTACGCAAGATTTAATGCGTCAAATGCATGGGGCACATATGACCATTCTATTGTTATTACCAAAATTGAAGGGAATATTTTATATTATACTGATAATAATAGCAGCGGAAACGGACGGATATTGTGGGACAAGACTATATCAAAAGAAGATTTACAGACAAAAGTTAATAAGGTATTGGTTTGGGGAGCGGGTAAATGCGGTTACATAAGACATATGAAAGGTAATACATACAAAAATATTGATGATATAACCCCGCATTTAACCGCATATGTAACTAAAACGGGCAGCACGCACACTATAAAAACAGTATTTGAAAATATAAATGAGAAAGCGAATGTTTTAATATGCGGATATAAGGATAAAAGGCTTGTTTTGTACAAAAACAGAGAATATAACTGTGAAAACGAAATGACAGAAAAATTTGATGGTGATTTTGATTTGATAAAAGTGTTTATTACTGAAAATGTAAATTCATTAACGCCGTTATGCGCGGCCGCCGAAATAAAACCGGAAGATTTTAAATAGAAAAAGGCTCCTCAAAATAGGGGGAGCCTTAACGTTTTTTCTAAAAAAATTATTCTGCTTTTTCAGTAGGAGCTGCGTCGGAAGGTGTTTCTTCCGCATTATCAGCCGGAGCTTTTTCCGCGTCGTTTGCAGGAGCATCATCTTTTTTGTTTTTTTCATCTTTTTTGCTTTTTTCCATAGCTTCTTTAAGATCTGCAATTTCCTTTTCGTCTTTAACGGCATTCCATGTTGATATACCACCGATTGAAGGATTAAATGTTATAGAATCTGAAGCTTTATCATAAGACACGTCAAGTGAATTTCCCGAAATCAAACCGTTAAGCTTTTCCTTTGTTTTTTCATCAGTTGAAAGCTTTAAGGTGTTTTTGCCGCTCATCTTATAATCGGAAGAAAAATATTCGTTACCGTCGGAAGACGCAAGGGTCATCTTGTTTCCGTCAAGCATTACATATATAACCGTATCGCCGTAATAACTTCCGAGGTTATAGCTCCATGTACCTTTAATTTGATTTGCGGTAACCATACCGGAAACAAAATTAAGGCATAAACTTCCGAGAAGCATTATAACAATTGAAGCAATTGTTGCAATTACAGATGAAATTGCAATTATTTTACCTGAAGATAAAGGTTTTGATTCAGCAATTTCCGAGGTGATTTCGTCAACCTGTTCACTTACATTTTCAAGAGCTTCTTCAGCTTCTTCAGCAAATTCTGCCGCATCATCTACCGCGTTATCGGCAACATCTTCAAGATTTTCGGCAGCGTCGTTTACGGCTTCCGCAGCGTTCTCCGCTACGTCTTCAGCTTGTTCCTTGATTTCATCAAGAGTGTTTTTTTCATTATCCATCTTAAAAGCCATCCTTTCTTGTTTTAAAAGGGTAAACCCCAAATAAAATATTTAAAATTATTATACACCTTTTTAACGTTTATGTCAATATTTTTTGGATATATTTTTGTATATTCTCATTAGTCAAAAAGAATTTGACAATAATAAAAAGGTGTATGTATTTTTAAAAAATAAGACGAGAACCCTGCACCAACGCTAAGACCCCCGCCTCGACAGCAAAATAATCTTTGTTTAATAATATTATTATATCATATACGCAAGGCGCTGAATGTGCCGAAACGCAATAAAACAATAAAATCTACCTTGCGGCAACGCCGCCTTATTATTTTATTGATTGTTTTTATTATATCACAAATTTAAAAATTCGTCAATATTTTTTTAAAAAATAGCTTATTTTTTCTAATCGGCTTTAAAATGACACAGTTAAAAAATCTTTTTTTGTGCAAATTTACCATTATTTTTTAATTAAATATTATTTTTTGACAAAAAATTATTTTTACCTGTACTTAAAATTTACATAAAAAAATTAAAAAAAGTTTGTTATTCTCTTGACGAACAAGGCAAAGAGTGGTATAATAAAATAAAATTATTATTTATTAAATAAAAAAATAAAAACGAAATAAATATAAAATGGAGGATTTAATATGAACAGAGTTTATAACTTTTCTGCCGGTCCGTCTATGCTGCCGGAGCCGGTTTTAAAAAAAGCAGCAGACCAGATGATGTCCTATGAGGGCTGCGGAATGTCCGTTATGGAAATGAGTCATCGTTCAAAGATTTTTGAAAGCATAATTTACGGTGCGGAGGACCTTATTCGTGAGCTTATGAATATTCCGGACGATTATTATGTGTTTTTCCTTCAGGGCGGTGCTTCAACTCAGTTTTCAATGGTTCCGCTTAATCTAATGAATAAAAATAACAAGGCTGATTTTGTTATTACCGGTCAGTGGTCGAAAAAAGCTTTTGCCGAGGCGTCAAGATACGGCAGTACAAGAAAAGTCGCTTCAAGTGAAGATACTGTTTTTACATATATTCCAAAACTTGACAAATCAATGTTTGACCCCGAAGCGGACTATGTTCATATTACACACAACAACACTATTTACGGAACACGCTATACTGTTTTGCCGGATACGGGCAATGTTCCTCTTGTTGCCGATATCTCCTCCGATGTTTTATCACAGGAAATTGACGTTTCAAAATTCGGGCTTCTTTACGCGGGTGCGCAGAAAAACATTGCTCCCGCGGGCGTGACGGTTGTAATTGTTAAAAAAGAGCTTGTAGGTAACGCTATGGATTTCACACCCGTTATGCTTAACTACGAAACACATATTAAAGACCGCTCAATGTATAATACTCCGCCCGCATATTGTATTTATATTATGAAGCTTGTGCTTGAATGGCTTAAAGAGCTTGGCGGCGTAAAGGCTATGCAGGCAAGAAATGAAGAAAAAGCGGCAATTCTTTACGATTTTCTTGACAGCAGCGATATGTTCCGCGGAACAGTTGTAAAAGAAGACCGTTCAATGATGAATGTTCCGTTTGTTTGCCCGACCGATGAGCTTAACGCCAAATTTATCGCGGAAGCTACCGAAAACGGCTTTGTAAATATTAAAGGACACCGTACCGTAGGCGGTATGAGAGCAAGTATATATAACGCTATGCCTCGTGAAGGTGTTGTTAAGCTTGTTGAGTTTATGAAAGAATTTGAAGCTAAAAATAAATAAAAAGGAATGAGAGCAAAAATGTTTAAAATTCAGACTTTAAATAAGATTGCGAAATGCGGTCTTGATAATTTTGATGAAAAGTATGAAATATCCGACACGGTTGACAATCCCGACGGTATTATTCTTCGCAGCTTTAAAATGCATGATATGGAAATCGGTGATAACCTCAAAGCTGTCGCGAGAGCGGGCGCCGGTACAAATAATATACCGGTTGACGAATACGCTAAAAAAGGTATTGTTGTGTTCAATACTCCGGGAGCAAACGCAAACGCCGTAAAAGAGCTTACAATAGCCGGTCTTCTTCTTGCCTCAAGAAAAATAACCGATGCTGTCGATTGGGCAAAAACGCTTAAAGGCAATGGCGATAACGTTGGTCCTATGGTCGAAAAAGGCAAATCAGCCTTTGCCGGTCCGGAAATAAAAGGTAAAACCCTTGGCGTAATCGGTCTCGGAGCAATAGGCGTTCAGGTTGCGAACGCTGCCGAGGCTCTTGGTATGAAGGTTATAGGATACGACCCGTTTCTTTCCGTTGAAGCGGCTTGGGCAATAAATACAAGTATAAAAAAATCCAATGACATTAACAGAATTTTTGCTGTAAGCGATTATATAACGCTCCATCTTCCGCTTAATGATAATACAAAAGGTCTTGTAAATGCGGAGCTTCTTGAGAACGCGAATGAAGGAATCAGAATTCTTAACTTCGCGAGAGGGGAGCTTGTTGACACAAAGGCGCTTATTGAAGCACTTGAAAGCGGAAAGGTTGCGTCGTATGTGACGGACTTCCCGAATGATGAGATTATCGGAGTTAAAAATGTAGTCGCAATTCCTCACCTTGGAGCGTCAACTCCCGAATCTGAGGACAACTGCGCGACAATGGCGGGAAAAGAGCTTGTTGATTACCTTGAAAACGGAAATATTAACAATTCTGTAAATTATCCGTCATGCTCGATGCCGAGAAGCGGAAACCTTCGTATAACAATTGCGCACCTTAACAAACAGTCAATGCTTTCACAGATTTCATCAATTATTTCCGGTCACGGAATTAATATTGAAAATATGATAAATAAGTCAAAAAAAGATTACGCTTATACTATTATTGATGCTTCGGGAACCGTAAAAAATGATGACATACAGGCAATTGCCGATATTGAAGGTGTTCTTAAAGTCAGAATTATAAAATAACAATTTTATAAAAATTACTAAAAAGGCTTGATTTTTGTTTGAAATTGTGATATACTTGTACGGTGTAATTTAGTTTAAGAAAAATTTAGGAGTGATTTTTAAATGAATTGGAGCATTATTAATACAGTTGTCAGTGTTATTCAGATAGTTGTGTCTGTTGTGCTTATTGCTTCTGTACTTATGCAGTCGGCTAAAAAAGAAGGTTTGTCGGGTGTTGTCGGCGGAGCTTCGGAAACTTTTTTTGGTAAAAATAAGGGCAGAACGCTTGACGCAACTTTTGCTGTTATTACAACGGTATGCGCTATTGTCTTCCTTATTTCTTCACTTTTCTTGTCTTATGGTATGATTGCTGTACAGAACGCGGAGTCAAAAAAAGCCGCTGAAGAGCAAACTCAGCAAGTTGAAACAGAGGCTGGCGCTGTGGATACTAAAGCGAATAGTGAAGCCGATTCTGAAAAGAAAGCGGATACCGAAGAGGCAAGTGACGCTGATGAAACTGATAAGGCTGAAGAAAAAACAGAAACGCAAAATACTGAAACAAAAGCGGAATAAATTTTTATATTACAAAAAGGTGTATATTTAATTATACGCCTTTTTTATATACGAAAAAATGACATATTATTATTTATAATGTAAAAAATGCAGTTTTTGTTGACTTATAAATAAAATTGTGATAAAATATAACTATATAAGGCAAAATGAAAGTGAGGTAAAAAAATGAAAAATTGTCCAAAATGTAACTCGCAGCTTGAAGATAACGCTGCTTTTTGCGGAACCTGCGGTTTTAATTTTTCGGCGCCTCCGTCGCAGGGCTATCAAAATCCGCAGCAAATGTATGCGCAGTATGACCCGTTTGACCATACGGCAGAATTTGACGCGAAGGATATTTCCGAAAATAAGGTTTTCGCAATGCTTGTTTATTTGCTTGGAGTTATGGGTGTTATTATTGCGCTCCTTGCAAGCAGCTCATCCGCATATACAAAATTTCATCTGCGTCAAGCGCTTAAATTTACTGTTATTGAAGTTTTAACGGGAATTGTTAGCCTTTTCCTTGTATGGACTGTTATTGTTCCGATTTTGGGCGGTATTTTTATCGGTATTCTCGGAATAATAAAAATAATATGCTTTATTCAGGTTTGTTCAGGCAAAGCAAAAGAGCCTGCAATAATCAGAAGCTTTAACTTTCTGAAATAATTGTTAAAAACCTTTTCGTTTTTACGAAAGGGTTTTCTTTTTATGAATAATTTGTAATATAAAAATAATAAAAAATATTAAAAAAACTATTGCAATAGCACAAAAGTTATGATATTATATATGTATAAGATAGTTTTTAAGGAGGATTTTTACATTATGAAGAAAAAAATACTTGCTTTTTTGGTGCTTGCGGTCATGGTTGTTTCGACTTTCCCTGCGCTTGCGTCATTTCCCGACATGACGGAATCTACATGGGATTGGGCAAGAGGCGCTGTTGATGATATGGTTGAGTTTGGCATTATCAGAGGCTACAGCGATAATACTTTCAGACCCGGTAACAGTGTTACAAAGGGAGAAGCCATGGTTCTTTTCTCAAGAGTTGCGGGCTATACCGCAAACGGTAATGAAGAATATGTTGAATACGCAAAAAAATACTATGAAAATACTGTTTCTTCTCTCGCTACTCCATATACGGGTGAAATTTCTTATTTAATTTATAAAGGTATTCTTTCGGAAAAGAATTTTCTTACATATGCCGCTGACGGCGTTGTAAACACGCCTCTTAAACGTTATGAAGCAGCGGAATTTCTTGCTAAAATAGCAAGCGGTAACGCAACGCTTACCGGCTCGGCAACGCAGCTTTCGTTCAGTGATGTTGCAAAAATAAATTCCACTATGGCTCCTTACATAAAATATGTGTCCGAAAACGGAATTATGCTTGGTATGGGTGATGGCAGCTTCGCTCCGGAAGGAACGGTAACAAGAGCACAGATAACCGTAATGTTAAGCAGAATAATTCCTACACTCGGATATGTTTATACCGACGGCAAGGTTAAATTCTATAATGCTGCAACAAATTCAATTATAATTACAACAGATGAGGGCAGCGAAGAAGAATTTGAAATACCCGACAATGTACCTGTTAAGCTTGACGGTGCTTCGGTAAATCCCGAAACACTTCTTGCCGGCAGTAAAATCAGAATAACAACAAGCAATTCTGAAGTTGCCGCTGTTGAAACCATTTCGCCGGATTATGACGCTGTTGTAAACGGCAGATTTAAGAAACTTGAAAAAATTGATAAAGATACGAATGGTATTGTAATTACAGACCCGACAACAGGACTTACTTCCACATATGCTCTTGCGCTTACATACGGCATTAAGAAAAATGACGAAACAATAACCGTAACAGAGCTTGCAAAAGATGATTATGTTGTCCTTACGGTTAAAGCGGGCAGTGTTACATCAATTGTTGCCGAATCCAAAACAAATAAAATTGAGGGTAAAGTCGTTGATATCGAGCTTCTTCCTTCTTACAGTATGACTGTACTCACAGGAGGCTCAAATGTTAAATATGAGCTTGCGGAAAATGTTACAGTTTTAAGAAACCGTAAGACTGCAACGGTCGAAGAAGTGCTTGTGGGTGATACTGTAACTCTTACAACAAATTACGGAGTTATTTCCGATATCGTAGCGACAAGCAAAACGGCAACGGTTGAAGGAAGTCTTACCGCAATTACAATTTCGACCACTCCTTCAATAAAGGTTACCGATAATGCGGGAAATTCGTATGAATATGCAATTGTTAAAGACCCGAAAATTATAAAGGGTGATGTTACAAAGAGCTTTTACGACCTCAGAGTAGGGGATAAGCTTAAGCTTTCCATAGACGCTTCAACCGTTAAGGAAATCAGTATTGTTTCTTCTTTTGCAAACGGCGCTGATGAAGGCAGCAGCACAACGATTTCAGGTGTTGTTGAATATGTCAACACGTCTTACGGATATATTAAGCTTAGAGATTCAAGCGAGCTTATATTTGTGTCAAAAGCCGCGATAAACGATGCTTCCGGTAAAACGGTTTCGCTTCGCTCGGTTACCGAGGGAACGCCCGTAACCGTATTCGGAACTGTAAAAGCAGGAAGTTATGAAGCTTCAATGGTTGTTATTCAAGGCTGATATTAAAAATAGGGCATTTACCCTTACAGAAAATATAAAAATCACCGCTGACTTTTACTTTGTCAGCGGTGATTTTTAATATTTTATAATGAGGAAACAAGCTTTTTAAACCTTTCCATAGCCTCAACGGTATTTTCTCTTGTGGAAAACGCGGTAAGTCTGAAAAAGTTTTTGCCGTTTGAACCAAACCCACTGCCGGGAGTACCTACAACGCCGGCTTTTTTTAGAAGTAAATCAAAAAATTCCCATGATTCCATATTTTCAGGGCATTTCAGCCATACATACGGTGAGTTTTTACCGCCTGTGTAGAAAATGCCGAGCTCATCCATACAGTCTGTAATAATTTTAGCGTTTTCTTTATAATAATCTATATTTTCACTGATTTGTTTTCTTCCTTCGGGAGTAAAAACGCCAAGTCCGCCTTTTTGCACAATGTATGAAACACCGTTAAATTTTGTTGTCTGACGTCTGAGCCACATTTTATTAAGGCTCATATCTTCAGCTTTAAGATTTTTGGGTACAACGGTATAACCCATACGAGTTCCTGTAAAGCCGGCTGTTTTTGAAAGAGAACAAAATTCAATCGCGCAGGTTTTCGCTCCTTCGATTTCATATATACTTTTTGGATAATCTCCGCTTATAAAGGCTTCGTATGCCGCGTCAAACAGAATTATACTTCCGTTGTTGTTTGCGTAATCAACCCACTTTTTAAGTTGCTCACGGTTATATACGGCGCCTGTCGGATTATTCGGAGAACAAATATATATAAGGTCTGCTTTTATACTGTCGTCGGGAAGGGGAAGAAAACCGTTTTCTTCGTTGGAATCCGCAAAAATTATTTTTCTTCCGTCCATTATATTTGTATCAACATAAACGGGATAAACGGGGTCGGGAATAAGCACTGTATTGTCGCCCGAAAACAAATCAAGTATATTGCCGAGGTCGCTTTTAGCTCCATC
Source organism: uncultured Ruminococcus sp. (assembly GCA_902784805.1). Taxonomy (GTDB): domain Bacteria; phylum Bacillota; class Clostridia; order RUG12999; family RUG12999; genus RUG12999. Next base: position 50,085 of record CACZWD010000005.1, read on the forward strand.
GGAAATAAAGATTTCATCAAGCAGCAGCTCTACACCATGTTCTTTGTAATATTCTTTTATAGGCTCTTTAATAAACCCGTAACCTTGTTCGGGTCCGTAGCCGTGAAAGGTTTCGGGCTCTCCCATTTCTTTTACGCCTTTTGTCATTTCCGATATAACCGACTTGCAAAGAGGGCGGGTAACATCACCTATGCCCATACGTATTATTTTTACATCGGGATTTTTTTCGGAAAAAGCCGCGACTTTAGAGGCAATATCCGAAAAAAGATAACTTTCTTTAATGTTTTTGTAATTTTTGTTTAACGATACCATAGTAATTTATTCCTTTCGTCAGTCAATATTTTCCATAAGAAGCTCGCCGTCAAAAACAAAGCTTGCAGGACCTGTCATTATAATATTGTTGTCATTAATGTATTTTATTTTTAAATCTCCGCCTTTTAGCTTAACGGTTATATTGCTGTCAAATCTGCAGATACCGTTTTTTACAGCCGCGGCGGTAACGGCGCAGGCACCGGTACCGCAAGCCCATGTTTCACCGCTTCCGCGTTCCCATACTCTCATTTTTAAAGTGTTTTCATTAATAACCTCTACAAATTCGGTATTTACTCTTTCAGGGAAAATTTTATGATTTTCAAAATCGGGTCCAATTTTTTCAAGGTTTAAAGAGTCTATATTCTCTGTAAAAATAACACAGTGCGGATTACCCATAGAAACGCAGGTTGCCGTAACATCTTTACCGCAAACGTTAAATGCTTTTGAAATAAATTCCTTTTCATCTGTGATAACTGGAATTTTTTCCGCTTCAAAAACAGGCTTTCCCATATCAACAGAAATCTCAGACACTTTTCCGTCTGAAACACTGAGAGTCAGCGTTTTAATGCCGCTTAAGGTTTCAAGCGTAACTGTTGTTTTGTCGGTCAGTCCGCGTTCATAAACGTATTTTCCGATACATCTTGTAGCATTCCCGCACATTTTTCCTTCGCTTCCGTCCGCATTAAACATACGCATACGAAAATCAGCAACACTTGAAGGCAAAATCATAACAATACCGTCGCTTCCGACACCAAAATGATATTTTGAAATCTTTTCGGAAAGCTTTGACGGTTCGGAAATTGGATTATTTTTTGTACAGTCGAAATAAATATAATCGTTTCCTATTCCATGCATTTTTGTAAACTTTAATGCCATTTTATCACCCTTTTAATTGTAAATATATTCCTTATATATTATACCTGCAAACATGGTTTATGTCAAGCCCATAATCTTTAAAAAACTGCATTATTATGCAATTTTCACCTGATTTTCACATTAAAAAATATAATTGACAAAATATGTGTTTTGTGTTACAATATATAAAAAGCTTATTGGGAGGAAACGGAAGCTTGAAAATATCTTTTTTAAAAAGTATTAATTTAAACGATAATCAAAAAGATATTGCCGAACTTATTCTGGGATATTCATCTTTTTTAAAAAGTATTAATTTAAACGATAATCAAAAAGATATTGCCGAACTTATTCTGGGATATTCAGCCTTGACGGTACTCCACATATGTATTATGTTTATTTTCGGCTGGTATGCTTTTCATATAGGCTATCTTATTGCCGCGGTAGTTATGGTGCAGATTTTTTCGCTGCCGGTCGGCTTTTTAAGCGTGTTTAGAAAAAAACCGCTTCTTCTGCGGTATACGCTTTTTTTGTTTAATACCTGTATGACATATTTTTATACGGAAACAATAACTAAATATCTTGCTCCTTCAAGAATATTTTGTCCGCAATTCGTTATATGTCTTGTGCTGACTTTTTGCTTGTATCTTTTTTTTATGGCAGTAACAGGTAAATTCAGTGTTTCTGTTTATGTTACCAATATTTTAATCGGCATAATATGTATAAGCAACAGAATACCGCTTGATTTAAGAGGAAGACCACTTTTTGTTTCAGATTTTACTTCAATCGGTACAGCAATGAGTGTAAGCTCATCTTATCAGATTTCATATATCAAATTTTTTGTGATAATGCTTATTTTTGTTCTGATATCGTTTTATACT